>NZ_JAMXSK010000070.1:0-1545 GCF_024124645.1 Pseudoalteromonas sp. Ps84H-4
TGAGGGCGCTGTGGTTGGCCACCAGTGTCATGGCCGTGATCCCTTTGTTGGTGCCGAAATACTTAGAGGAGTACCGGGTTTTAAAGGTTTCCAGATGGGTTTCGAATTTCTGACCATCCGCACTGGCATGCAGCTGGTCCTCCTGAATATGGTAGTGGCGGAAGATGGGTAGCGCTGCAACCGCATTATTGATCACGTCGCTGGCGTCATGCAGCGTTTCAGGCCGGATATAGTTGGCCTGCACCGTACTCAGGTGTTCATAGCTTCGATCGGAGATCTGCGCCATGCCATACACACCACGGTGAGTGGCGTTGGCAATCAGAATGGCCAGTAAATCATCCTGATGAGTGAACCCTTGTTTTTGTATCGGAAGTACATGAGTCAGACATTTCATGAACCCGGTTTCGCGCTCTACATACCGCAGTACATCCGCGATACCGACCGGTTGCATTCGCTTAAAAAAGGGATTGTTGACCAGAGATGTAGCGCTTTTGGTCGGCAGACGCCAGCGGGTACCGGTACGATTTTTCATGATCACATTTCGATTGTCTCCCTCATCAATATGGAGAGCAACGTCTTTGAGTGCACTTTCCAGCCGGTGTTGTTTCTCCTGTAACAATAACTCTGCGGGCTGTTTTAGTCTGTCCAGTGTTGATGAGGCCAGCAAGGTATCCTGCGATGTCTGGGGGATCAGGTCGTCTTCCAGTGCGCGGTATTTGGTAACATTTGGCAAATAAATGCGTCCATTCAGTCGTGAGGTTAACTGCCGGTAGAGCAGCCATTCGTAACGTTGCGGGTTAACGTTATCCTGTTTAACCAACCATGGGAGGTGCTTTTTCGGGATGAGCGACGTATCCATCGTCTTCAGTGGTCCACCGAATGCGATTTCCGTCTGCATCTGTTGAAGTTGGGCGACGACGGCTTCTGAGCCTTTACCGGCCTCACATTCAAGGCACAAAAACACCTGCCTTAACAGTTGCTCCAGGAGATTGCATTGTTCATCGTAATGTTGCCACTGGTACTCTTCCACGGTCCGTTTCTGTTTTTTCAGGTAAAGGCAGAGGGTCTGGATATCCCTGTCATTCATGACCTTCAATGCCTGTTGTCTGACTACTGAGAAGGGTTGATTATCATCAATGTTCTCATCCACAAACAGATGCAGTAACTCTGCCGCTTTCGTGACATTGTCCGCGGCTGACTGCCAGGACAGGAACACTGCTTGTTGTGCAAAGGTGTTGGCAGCTTCTTGTTGCTTGCGGATATGGTAAATGAACCCATCAGTTAACCGTTCCAGTGCCAGTTGTATCCGCTCTGTCAGGTGACATAGCAACCATAGATGCTGCTGTGCGCGTTTGAATCGTTTGAGTTTACTACCGTAATAGTTGATGAGCTCACCGAAGTGTTGTCGATTTTTAAGAGACAGATTAAGCCCATCGATAACGCCATTGATTTGCGTGCGCCATGGCGCTAACTGATGATAAAGGGCAAGCTCTTTTTTAAGTTCAGGTACGGTCAGACTTTTTGCACCGCCTCTGAGCTGGTTCA
>NZ_JAMXSK010000071.1:0-1536 GCF_024124645.1 Pseudoalteromonas sp. Ps84H-4
TGTTGAACTAAGCCGCTACGCGGAGATCCTATTCTTATCATTTGAGCCACACTTACCTTGGGGTTATCCCATAACTTGGAGGTAAGTCATGAATACACTCATTGAACAAGTCAAAACTGAAATAGCCTATCGAGGTTATTCGCAAAGTACATGTAAAAACTACAGTGAACATTTACTAAAACTCAGTCATTACTTTAATAAACCGCTCGACTTAGTCACAGATGATGAGTTGAATATCTTTTTTAACGATCCTGCCATTCGCAAACTTTCTAGATCAAGCCAAAAAGTACAGATAAACAGCATTTGGTTCTTGTTTAAACATATTTTACACCGGCCATTGAACTTAGATATTGCACTGCCAAAAGCAAGGTCGCACGCACCCACCTATTTGTCGCGTGATGATATGCGAAGACTGATAGAAAGCTGTACGGATATGCGATTAAAAACGTTAATAGTGGTTTGCTATGGCTGTGGCTTACGCATTGGTGAGCTGCTACATATTAAAGTGCAAAACATTGATGGACAGCGAAAAACCATATTGATTGAACAAGGTAAAGGGGATAAATCACGTTATGTTGTAGTTTCAGATAGCGTACTAAATCAATTACGTTGTTACTGGAAAATGTATCACCCAACGGGTTGGATGTTTTACTCGCGATTGTTAATGGATAAACCGATGTCAGCATCGACCTTTAGGAAGCCATTGAGAAAACACGCACAAGCGTGTGGTTTAAAACACTGTAATCCACATGCACTACGCCATGCTTATGCAACACACCAACTTGAATCAGGTATGCCACTTCATCAACTGCAACATCAGCTTGGGCATAGTGATATTAAAACCACACAAAGTTACTTACATTGGTTACCAGAGTTAGGTCATGGCGGCATTGATCTGCTTGCAGGTTGGGCTAAACAATGAGCGCTTTGCATCTCGCTGATATTTTAAATTCAAATCTTGAGCATTATCGGCAGCATCATACGATGAGCTATCAACAACTGCGAGTCTGTCAGCACCTGCAATCATGTAGAACAGGTCAGCTCGGTTATCAAGCATGGCAATGTGATAACTGTGGGGAGTCGCAAAAAATTGGGTGTAGTTGTCGAGACCGCCATTGCCCGCGTTGCCAAGGCATGGCCACGGCTAAATGGGTGCAAAAACAGCAGGAAGATTTATTACCGTGTCGGTATTTTCATCTTGTTTTTACGCTCCCTCATGAGTTGAATATCATTGCTCACTATAACCCAAATGCGTTGTATCAGTGTTTATTTAAAGCGACATGGCAAACGCTAAGTAAATTTGCGAAACGGAAAAAGCATGGTCAGTTAGGCATGACAAGCGTACTGCATACGTGGGGGCAGAACTTAAGTCAGCATATCCACTTGCATTGTTTGATACCCGCAGGGGCGCTAAATAAAGCGCACTGGCATGAAATAGAAAAAGGCTATTTATACCCCGTAAAAGCGTTATCAACAGTCTTTAGGGGTAAAATGCTAGCGGAACTCAATGAATGCGATAGTTCATTCGCGAAGATA
>NZ_JAMXSK010000072.1:0-1521 GCF_024124645.1 Pseudoalteromonas sp. Ps84H-4
AAACCACGGCTAATGTGAGTAATGTGCGTTTTCTCTTCGGAGAGCGTTAAGCCTCTATGTGCTAAGAAGTCAGCAATCAACGGTTTGATATCGTTCTCCAGCACGTCCTTTGAAGTGCATGTGACGACGAAATCATCGGCGTATCCTATAAAGTTGGCTCTCGCCCCATTTTTAAGTGCGGTGGACTTAATGCGTTGCTCAAGACCTGCAAGAGTCATCAGCATCAAGGTTGGAGATATGATCCCGCCTTGTGGTGTTCCCTCGTCAGTGCGATAGAACAGCCCTTTGTCCATAAAACCAGACTTTAACCATTGTTCCAACATTCGTTTATCTACAGCTATATTATTCATAAGCCATTGATGCCCAATCTTGTCGAAACAGGCTTTGATATCTCCCTCAAGAACCCATTGCGCGGATTGCTTTTTACTCAAACAGAGAAAACACTGAGCAATAGCATCAGCAGTGCTTCTATTGCGCCGAAATCCGTAGCTATTTGGGTCAGCAAGTGTTTCTGACACAGGCTCTAGTGCAAGAAGGTGAAGCGCTTGTAGCGCTCTATCGACCATGCACGGGATACCCAAAGGTCTGAGCTTGCCGTTTTTCTTAGGGATGTAGATACGCTTGAGCGGTTTGGCTTGATAAGCCTTTCTGCTCAATTGATTGACTGCTTTCATGCGGCGCGTATCCGTATTCCAGATGACGCCGTCTATTCCGGGCGTTTTACTGCCTTTGTTTTGTGATACTCGCTTAACAGCAAGAAGTTTTGCCGAATGCGAGTGAGTCAGTATCCACTGCAACGCTTTCGCTTTGCTGTGTTTACCTTCTCTTGTTGCTTTTGCAATACGCATCTGAAGCTTTAAAACGTGCGACTCAACAGTTTTCCAATTTATGGATTGCCATTGAGCACTGTCAGGGGAGGCACTAATCTCTTTTGAAATCATCATTTGCGTTTCTCCTTGAATAAAGTTCTTCAAATTCTCTTGCAACGGAAGACCAGTCGGAAGTCAGCTCACTTTCGTGCCAGACAGACGTCTGTATCTGCATCATTACAATCCAGCCTTTGCTTTCTCCAACATCCTCTACCTGCATCACTATCGGCTATATAAGCTTTCCCAAAGGGAGTGATACAGGCTTACCGTGTTCCGTATGTTGCGCAATGTCAGGTTAGATGCCCGCTATAGTGCGGAGAGTTCAGTGATCACGAAAGAGCATGGGGCAATCTCTTTCCGACTCTCGTGCCTTTTGGCTACAGCGTATTAACCACTTCCGCTGTTTCATCGTATAACGCACCTTACGCGGATTCACTTATGTTCATCATACTGACTGCCTAGCACTCACCCGATTTGTGGTTATCAGGAGGATCGTCCTCTCACGATTAAGATCCCGATTGGCGCATACCAACCTTCGTTACATTGTCAGAGCCGCTACTTTATTCAGGCTCCTAGGATCATCTGGTGATACAGATGGTTCACTCATTAAGCGGTGAACAGCGCTTCATACGACTTCACGTCGCACGCCCCA
>NZ_JAMXSK010000073.1:0-1351 GCF_024124645.1 Pseudoalteromonas sp. Ps84H-4
AAAACTAATTTTTAATAAATTGTCTTGGGTATGTTCTTAGTTTGAAACCATTTAAGATGGTTGCGATCGATTTTTTCTCAGTATCGCAATTTTCTCCGCGCGAGCGAAACTGCTATGGCAACGCTACTCTAATTGCTTTACTTAGGCCGTTAACTCCCATAATTGTTATCATTCTTCTGAAGTTGTAAGCTAGGACATGAAGACTTATTTCTGTCCCCACGCTTTTTAAACCTCGTGTTAGTAAGTGGGTAGCTCCCATCCAGAGTTTAATTGTGCCAAAGGGGTGCTCAACAGTTTGCTTGCGATGAAGCATCAATTCAGGTTCATTCTTTAGCTTTTGAAGCATTTCTTCTGTCAGAATCTCATGCACCCACCGCCTTATTCGCCTAGGGTCTTTTTTAGAGTTAGTGCACTGACTTCTTATTTTACAATCTCGACAAGCAATGTGATTGAAGTAAACATCAAGGTATTTACCTTGCTCAAATACCTGCATTCGATTTTGAAGTTCATTACCAGCGGGGCATAAGTAAATATCTTTATTTGCATCGTATTTGAAGAGTGAGCGGTTAAATATCCCTTTCTTTTCAGAGGACGATGTATCCGTCTTGGGCATGATTGGCTCTGCACCCAAATCGATAGTATCTTTTATATCGGGCTGACTGAAGTAACCTTTATCTGCTAATACCCTTATATCTTCCTTGCGCAATGCTTTTTGTGCGAGTTTTGTCATTGACGCAAGCTGGCCTCTATCTGGCACGTTGGTCACCTCATGCGCCACTATAAGGTGGTGCTTGGTATCAACCGCACTTTGCACGTTATAACTCACAACTCTTGTAAAACCTTGAGTTTTCATTAAACGTGAATCAGGATCAGTAGTGGATATTTGCTTGTCAGGATGAGCTTCAACTTGTTCTTTAATCTCGTGTAGTTTTTTTAACTGGCTGCGAAAGTCAGCTAGCCTATCTTTTGTGGCTTTAATTTTTGTGACGTTAGCTTGCTCTTTATCGGCTTCATCAAGTAATTCAAGGTAACGTTCAATATTCTTTTCGACTCGGTCGATGTGGAATTTAACTTTGCTTGGCGTAAAATTATTGCCTTTGTTGTTGCTAGCTTTAAACTTACTACCATCGATGGCAACAACTGGTTTCTCAAACATATTCAGACGACGGCAGACTTCAACAAACGTTTTGCACACATTTTTTATACCATCTCCGTTGTCTTTTCTAAAATCAGCAATCGTTTTAAAGTCGGGTGCCAACTTACCAAGTAGCCACATCAGTTCAATATTGCGTTGGCATTCGGTTTCTAATCGGCGGGATGATTGAATACGGTTGAGGTAACCATAAAGATA
>NZ_JAMXSK010000074.1:0-1340 GCF_024124645.1 Pseudoalteromonas sp. Ps84H-4
AATCTGTCGCTAAAAAATCGACAACACTTCAGCGGCCTTATTGATTACTACGGCAGTAAAGTGCGGCGCTTCAAACGCTCACAGCAGCACCTGTGGTTACTGTGTCATCTGACAGAGCGCATGCAACTTGCACTGGAGCGCCTGACGGATGGGTTTGTTTACCATATCCGAAAACAACAGGAAGCCGCCAACGCCTTTGCACAACAAGCAGTGTTCCTGTCCTGGCAGTCAGCTGCGGACAATGTCACGAAAGCGGCAGAGCTACTTCACCTGTTTGTTGACGAGAATATTGATGACAATCAGCCCTTCTCGGAAGTCAGAAAACAGGCACTGAAAGTGATGGATGATCGGGATATCCAGACCCTTTGCCTTTATCTGAAAAAACAAAAACGGACCGTGGAAGAGTACCAGTGGCAATATTATGACGAACAACGAAACCTTCTGGAACAGTTGTTAAGACCAGTGTTCCTGTGCCTTGAATGTGAGGCCGGTAAAGGCTCAGAAGCCGTCGTCGCCCAACTTCAAAAGATGCAAACGGAAATTGTATCCGGTGAATCACTGATGACAATGGATACGTCGCTTATCCCCAAAAAGCACCTCCCATGGCTGGTGAAACAGGATAACGTTAATCCGCAACGTTATGAATGGCTGCTCTACCGGCAGTTAACTTCACGACTGAACGGACGTATTTATCTGTCAAATGTCACCAAATACCGGGCACTGGAAGACGACCTGATCCCCCAAACATCGCAGGATGCACTGCTGGCCTCATCAACACTGGACAGACTAAAACAACCTGTTGACGCATTGTTACAGGAGAAACAACATCGACTGGAAAGCGCGCTCAAAGACGTGGCGCGCCATATTGATGAGGGAGATAATCGCAATGTAATCATGAAAAATCGCTCGGGCACCCGCTGGCACCTGCCAACAAAAGGCGCTACATCTCTGGTCAACAATCCCTTCTTTAAGCGAATGCAGCCAGTCGGTATCGCGGATGTCCTGCGGTATGTTGAGCGCGAAACCGGGTTCATGCGAAGCCTGACACATGTGCTGCCAATACAAAAACAGGGAACTACTCATCAGGATGATTTACTGGCCATTCTGATTGCTAACGCCACTCACCGTGGTGTGTATGGTATGGCGCAGATCTCCGACCGCAGTTATGAACACCTGAGTACAGTACAGGCTAACTATATCCGACCTGAAACGCTGCATGATGCCAGCGACGTGATCAATAATGCGGTGGCTTCATTACCCATCTTCCGCCACTACCATATTCAGGAGGACCAGTTGCACGCCAGTGCGGATGGTCAGAAATTCGAAACCCATCTGGAAAC
>NZ_JAMXSK010000075.1:0-1264 GCF_024124645.1 Pseudoalteromonas sp. Ps84H-4
GAGGCGTGGAGCCCATGAAAAACGGGTTAATCCCGAGCTTGGCATAGGGGAAAACAGGAGGCATCTCAGCCCTAAGTTGGCTTACAAAAGCCGCAACATTGGTTTCTTTACTAAGATTGATAACAAAGTAAGCGGTATGCGGAGCCGGATCTGGCGGATTCAGGCCTAGGATAAAGCGTGGCCCCCCTTCACTAACATACGCAGTAGCGCCTGTAATCTGCGGAAAACGTTGTTCCTCTGCAAGCCATCGCGTCATTTCTTGTGCAACTTCAGCTGTGCGGTTTGCAGGCGTACCTGCTGGGAGCTCAAGGGATATTTGCATTTGTGAGCGTTCCGACGGTGGAAAGAATGCCTCTGGAATAGTCGCAGATAAAAATAACGATAGGATCAGGCTTGCTGTCGCACCTGCTAAAAATGCTTTTGGCCAGCTAATGACTTTGTCCCAAAAGCGAGACATGATCATCATTAAGCGCGAGAGCTCACTTTGCTCAGAAGTGTTTTTACCTTTTCTTATAGACCACTGCGCCAAAATCGGCACCAGCATAATGGCAACAAACCAGGAAATGATCAGCATGACGCCAATAACGATGGTTAGCGTCTGCATATAAATCGCAGTGATATTATCGGTGAACATAGGTGGGGCGAATGCCAGGATAACCGTTAGGCTAGCAATCAGCATTGGCGTACCCAGTGTCTTTCCGGCGTGTAAGGCTGCTGATTTACCAGACTCACCTTGATTAATACGTTTTGAGATATCCTCAACAATCACCATCGGGTTATCAACCAAGATCCCAAGTGCAATGATAAACGAGGCGATACTCACCTCATTAAGCTCAACACCAAGCACTCGTAAAACGACTAATGTCATAATCCCTGTAATGGGCACGGCTAATCCCACCAGTGAACCAGCGCGTAAACCCAAGGCGATAACAGTGACTACAGTCACGACTAGGATCGTCTCCAAAAGAGTTGAAATCATTTTAGATATGACTTGATTAACAACTTCACCTTGGTCGGTGATGATTTTCAATTGAAAGCCAGCAGGTAAATCATGTTCCCATTTTGCTATTTGTGTACGAAGGCGATCATTGAAATCGACCATATTTACGCCGGGCGTCATATAGCCAGCAAGAACAATCGCCTGTCCCCCGTTTAAATAGGCGGCGGTATTAAGCGGTTGTGCTGTCGTCCTTATCACATCAGCTAGCGTGTCAAGTGGTAACTGACTGCCATCTTGCAGCACAATAGGTATCGCTTTAATATC
>NZ_JAMXSK010000076.1:0-1262 GCF_024124645.1 Pseudoalteromonas sp. Ps84H-4
CTTATATGGACTCCCCGTTTTTTGTCAACGGAGTATTTATTAAATAAAGATTAGATGCTGGCTTATATACGGACTCTATTTGGGGAGCTACCCCTGGTCACTTTAATGTATTCGCCCCTTTATGACTTTTCTCTGTGACGGTATTTTCTACCTGAACACGGAACAGTCTCTTAAAGGTCAGTCTTATCCTGGTTTTAAACGCTCTTTATTGACAATAATTTAAGCCGTTAACAACTTTGGCTGATAACATTCGTTTTTCTTTAGCATGGCAAATGCAGTTCTGATTGTTTTATTCGCCAATGCTATTGCTGCCACTTTCTTACCGCGTCTTGCAATCAACTTTTTAAGCCATTCATCCTTTTCTGTGCGACTCGCTCTTTTTATAACATTTGAAACAACCGCTAGTGCACCTTGATATAACGTGCTACGTAACTTCTTGTTTGCTGATTTTTTTGAAATTGAGCCAATTTTTTCTTTACCACCAGAGCTATGCTGCACAGGCGTTAATCCTGCACAGGCAGACGCTTCTCGTCCATTTTTAAAGTGCTCTATACAACTAAAGTAAACTTTCAACATCATTGAACCTACTGGTCCAACGCCTTCCAATTTTGACAGCCGCTCGCATACTTCATCATTTTTGATTTCTTCTTCAATTAGCTTTTCTAGCGCTATAATTTCTTTAACAACTCTTTTGAATTGTTCATTTACTATTTTTAGAGATGCTCTAAATGCCATCGGTACATTAAAACTTGTATCCTCGAGCAAACTTTCCACTGCATCTATTAACTTACTATCAGACTTGGCTATAGGGATGCCAAGTTCCAACAAACAGCCTCGCTGTAGGTTCCCCAAGGCCACTTTTTGTTTTACAAAATGCTCTCTCATTGCTGATATGGATTGTAAGCACTGCTCATTTACACTTAATAATCTACTCGGCTTAACCGTTGGTTGCTGAGCTGCAATACCAATAGCCAAAGCATCATTCGCATCTGTTTTTTGGCCTTGTCTAAATGCTTTTACGACGCGTGCAGACATAGGTTTAACTATATGGCCAGCCTCTTTCGCTTTTCTTGCCCAATAATGCGTACCACCACATGATTCCATTGCTACTAATGATTGTTTTTCTGATACCAATAACTGAAGTAGTTTTTGTCTAGATACTTCTTTGTTGTATATAACTTGTCGCTCTTTACCTATTTTACAAACTTGATAATTATTTTTTGCTAAATCAATCGCAATAACGTTAAGATTCACCATGTATG
>NZ_JAMXSK010000078.1:0-1200 GCF_024124645.1 Pseudoalteromonas sp. Ps84H-4
GGCATCGGAACGGCAATGATGTCTTACGCTAAGAAAATGGCAAAGGACAGTGACATGAAAGTTATAGATATCGCCGCCAGTCATCTTTCAGCTCCTTTCTTCGAAAAATTTGGGGCAAAGACAATTAAAGAAATCACTGATGGTTGGGGCCTAGACATGCACAGGGTTGATATGGAATTACTACTATAACAATTCAATGACCGCTATTGGCCGATTAACTGACCTAGGTGTGGTGTGAGTTGGCTGTCCGTAGAACAGGCTGTCCGTAGAACGCTCATATCTCATCTTACAGTTTTGTTGATTAGGTTTAGACTTCACCTGACAGGCAGCTAAGAGCGAATAGCGGACATCAACGTTCACTTCAGCATTACCGAATACTGAACGGTTTTGAGCTAAAGTTTTTGCGCGGCACATGGAAAAGAACTGCGTAGAGTTTGGTGCCAGATGCAAGTCCATGCTAGGGATTTACTGCTGACTAGATAACTGATCCTAATTGTGATACACCTGCTTCAAGCCATGCTTGCCACCTGGGAACGGAGCCGCTGTGTCCATAAAGTGGTATACCTGCTCCAGTAAGTCATCCATGTTCTTACACTGATGGTTACGGGTTATCGTTTCATGCAACGCATGCCATAGCTTTTCAATTTTGTTGTGCCACGGGCTGTATACCGGTAAAAACAAGAGCTTGAACTTTGGGTTCTCATTCAGCCATTTCTGCGTTTTTTTGCTCTTATGGATGATGTAATTATCCACAATTAGCGTGATACTTTTCGCTCGCCGGTATTGCCCTTTCAGTTGCTCCAACAGCGCAATAAACAAATCACTGGTCTTGCGCTCACCACCAACATAACTGATTTGTCCTGTCTGGCTGTGCAGTGCCCCCGCCAGATAGTGTTTCTTATTCTGGCCGGGTGTAGCTACCTTACGCTGTTTACCTTTAAAGCCCCAGTCGGCACCAATCTTCGGATTCAGGTGGATATCCACCTCATCCTGATAAAACACCGGATGGTCCACGCTGCAATTTTCAAGTGCCTCCCGCATGGCTGCTAACTTAGCTTCTTTATCTGGGTCTTGGATATACAGCGTCGGTGCCGCACGACGCCAGACGATGCCGACTTGTGGCAACCACCGCCTGAGAGTTGAGCTATGAATAACGATACGGTAAAGCTTATGCAGTAGCAGTGCGAATAATTCACTACT
>NZ_JAMXSK010000079.1:0-1191 GCF_024124645.1 Pseudoalteromonas sp. Ps84H-4
TCCGGACAGTAAAACTTCAGTTGACTGATTCCAGTCAGGAGAAAGGACGCTGGGTGATTGAAGGCGATATGTCGAGCTATTTTGATACAGTTCATCATCGATTATTGATGAAGTGCGTCCGTAAACGGATTGCCTGTAAACGGTTCAATCAGCTGCTCTGGCTCTTTATCAAGGCCGGTCATGTTGAAAAGAACCTGTTCTGTGCCACTAACCAAGGCGTACCGCAAGGTGGCGTGATCTCACCACTGCTGTCAAACATCATGCTTAATGAGTTCGATCAGTACCTGAACCAATGCTACCTTAGCAAAAAGGCACGTAAAGATCGCTGGTACTGGAACCACAGTATCAAGATCGGTCGCAAGCCTGCCCTTGAGGAGGAGCGACAATGGAAGCCTGGCGTCGCATACTGTCGTTATGCCGATGACTTTGTTGTTATCGTCAAAGGCACCAAACAACAGGCGCAGGTGATCCGAGAGCAATGCCGAGACTTTCTGGAAAGCAAACTCAAGCTTACGTTGAACATGGAGAAGACCCAAGTTACTCATGTCAATGACGGCTTTGTCTTCTTGGGACATAGAGTGATCCGCAAACGAGGCCCAAAAGGCAACATGCGTGTGGTCAGCACTATCCCGAAAGATAAAGCGAGAGCGTTTACTTGTTCGCTCAACAAAGAACTATCTGGTGACTATAGCTGTAGTCCAATCGATAAGATAGAAAAACTTAACCAGAAACTTAAAGGCTGGTCACAGTTTTACCGTCATACCGATTTCACGGCTAAGGTTTATAGTAAGATAGACAGAGCGGTATTCTGGAAACTGGCTTACTGGTTCGCAGCTAAGTTTAAAACCAGCATCAAGAAGCTAATGATGAAGTTGATCAGACGACCAGAACCCGGCAAAGCGAAAACATGGGTCTATTTCGGTAGGAGCAACAAAGGCAACTTATGCGGTCAATCACTATTTCGATTAGTGAGTAGCCCTAAACGACCTTTTAGATGGCGATTACCAGAATCGAACCCGTATTGCCGGAACGAGGACGAGGTCAGAAATACTGTCACCTCAAGATATCAAGATGTTGCAATGGCTGTTAGCCACAATTAAGTGGAGAGCCGGATGCGCTGAAAGGTGCACGTCCGGTTCGGAGAGGAGAGGTTGGGAGATAGCACGACTACGCCCCGCCTCTTACTCTACT
>NZ_JAMXSK010000007.1:0-168878 GCF_024124645.1 Pseudoalteromonas sp. Ps84H-4
ACATAGAAAAGGCGCTCAATGCGAGGCCGAGAAAATGTCTAGGGTTTAGGCAACCAGCGGTAATATTCGATGAATTACGCAAAGCAGCCTAATTTAGCGAGTGGTGCACTTCGGACTTGAATTCGCGCTTAACTCAACAAAAAATTATCGTATCTCGCAAAAAATAACAACAACTCCTGGTAAAACATATGAATTTAGCCTCTATTATTCTGCACGTGTTAACGGTGCACAAGGTACAAATAATATAGAGGTATATTGGAATGGTAGATTATTAGAAGCTTTAAATAGTAGTCAAAAAGGTTGGACAAAATACACTTATACTATCGAAGCTACAGGAACAAAATCTGAAATTGCAATTGCCGGTGCCGGTGCTGCAAACGGCTATGGTGGATTAGTAGATAATATATCTGTTATAGAAGTTACAAACCCAACAACAAACTTAGTTCAAAATGGCTCTTTCGAAGTAGACAGAGTAGCCTCTGCTGATGGCCGTTATCAATTTTTTGAAAACTTAACTGACTGGAGCGCCAATGAAAATCTTTGGCTTGAATTACAATCGTCTTCTTTAAATAAGATTGATGCTCAAGATGGTGAGCAGTACTTAGAGTTAAATTCAAATGGTGCTTATAGCGCTTTTCAAGAGATACCTACAGAAGCAGGTAAACAATATGAATTTAGCTTTTACTACTCTGGTCGAGTAGATAATGCTGAAGATGTTAATAATGTTGAGGTGTTTTGGAATGGTGAATTACTAGAAGCATTAAACACGACTCAGCGTGGTTGGACTAAGTATAGTTACACTGTTGAAGGCACGGATGTAAGTTCTCTTATCGAATTAGCAGGTACAGGTAGTCATGCAGGGCTCGGTGGTTTTATTGATAACGTTGTTGTGACAGAAGTTGCTGAACCTTGTGCAGTTACTACGGGTTTATACGGCATCAACAACTTTGGCTCAGAAACAGAGGGCTACGTTTATCACTTTAATCCAGAGTCAAGCGCTGTGTCGATTATTGCTGGCCTTAACAATACGGCATCAAATATCGCTAGCAAAGATGGTATGCTTTACTTCATGGAGCAGCTTGATAGCAGCAGTAAAGCATCAAAAATCTACAGCCTAGATTTAGCCACTGACACACAAGCTGAAGTTGCAGATGTAACATCATTCCCGATTTATCGCTCAACGGTAACCCCGGATGGCCTATCTTTACGTGCTACAAGCAAAACATACATGTACGATTTTGACCTAGCAACAGGTGCGAAAACAGTATTAGGGAAGCTTTCGTATGAGGGGGATACTTTCTCTGATGGCGACATTGCATACTCAAGTGACTTCAACGTGCTATACGTTTTAACAGGTAAAGCACTTTATACTTTAGATATGGGTAGTTTTGAATTAACCCAAGTCGGTGAGCACGGTGTTAATTGGGCATCAGGCCTTGCAATTGCTGATGATGGTACAATTTATATTTCAGGTAGAGAAAACGGTGAGAATGCGAAAATCTATACCTTAGATCAAAACACAGCAGAAGCGACATTCGTGATGGAAGGCCCGTCACATGTAAGCGATTTAACATTTGTTAGTGAAGCAGTTTGCATGAAGTAAACTGAGTTTAAAGCCATAAAATGCCAGCTAAGCTGGCATTTTTTTATTAATCACTAAATTGGTATCATTTATTTGTTAGTTTCTTTTGCTCTAACATTTCTTTCCAATGCATCACTTCTGTTGGCAAAATAGGTGTTACACCTTTAAAGCCAGCGACTTCAAGCATTTCCTCAACGCTCACAACGCCATTCTTACGTTTAAATACACCACGCACATAAGCAATCGCATGTAGACCACGCTCAGAGTGAAACTTTTGCTCAATATAAAAGTATTTATGATCCCAGCCAACTAAACGCGTACTCACTGTGTATTTTTGAAGAGGTTTGATATCACGAATATAGGTAATTGCAGTCGCATTAACGATTGGGAACCAACGGCGTTTCATAATATGTTTTAGTAAGCCTACTCGCTCAGTCATCCAGGTACGAGCAAGATCCATCATCGCTAAATAACGAGAATTAGTCAGATGGAAATTAATATCGCAATCGGTTGGTAACGCTTTGAATTCAATATCAATCGTGTCTAATAATTGTTGATAATCACGATTACGTTTAATTTTAAAAAACAGCAGTATTAGTCGAAAATAGAGGTTCACAGTAAAGGTCTAACCAGTTGATAATGCACAAAGTGTATCACAGCATATTGCTAAGGCGAATAATCTGCTCTAATCTGTGCATATATTAGTATAAAAAAAGAATAACCTAATGAAATTATTTAGTTTGGTAACTCTATTTAGTGCAAGCTTTTTCACCAGCTCAGCATTTGCTGACTTTAACTTTCCTGGTGAGGGCTCTTTACGCTATCCAACGGGTGTCGAAAAGGCATTTAAGTTTGGTTTTGCGTGGCAACAAGAAGCTGAGAAGTTCACCATTGGCGATAAAAGTTATGACATGTCACTACCAGAATCTTACTCTGTAGCCATCACGCTTAGTAAAGATGAAGAGCAAGTGTGGGTTCAAGAATTCAATAATGGCTTCATTGAAGGCTTTAGTTGGAATATTGCCGATCACACCTTAAAACTTGAAAAGAGAAAGTTCAGTGATTCTGTTAAAGGTGATTACGTAATTAGCCTTGATAACCGAGATTACTTTTTTGCCCGCAATAATATTAGTATCGTGATCAAATTCGATCACGATGGTATAAAAAATATCGCCATTGATGGTGTCACCAAAGATATGGGTACCAAACAATAGTATTCAACAGAAAAGTAAAAGGCTTAGTTTTCACCTAAGCCTTTTTTGCTTAATTAAATATTATTGCAAGCTGTTACCATTAAACCTTCACAGTCTTTCGGTTAATCCCATAATCTCTAAGTTTATTTGCCACTGCGGTATGACTCAACCCCAAACGTTTAGCGAGCTGACGAGAACTTGGGTATGCAGGGTATAACTTACGCAATAGCGTTGCTTCAAAACGTTTTACCGCTTGGTCTAAGGTTCCTTCAAAGTCAGACTCAAGATAACCTAAATCATGGGTAAAAGTTGGTAACTGCAGGTGCTCAATACGTAATTCATTATCATCTAACAAGGACACAGCACGGTAAATCGCATTTTCTAATTGGCGGACGTTTCCAGGCCAAGGATAATCTTGTAAAAAACGTAAGCAATCTTCCGATAATACAGGTACTGAATGACCATTTTGTTGGGCATACTTTTGAATAAAATGCTCTGCTAACGGGCCAATATCAGCTTTTCTATCGCGTAGTGGTGCAATTTCTAGAGTTAGTACATTGATACGATAATATAGATCTTCTCTAAATGTGCCCTCTTGAACCATAGCAGGTAAATCTTTTTGTGTTGCAGCAACGATACGCACATTTACTTTTACTTCGTTTTCATCGCCAACTTTACGGAAGGTACCGTCTTGTAAAAAACGTAGTAGCTTAGTTTGCAGCTGAGTCGACATTTCGCCAACTTCATCTAAAAATACCGTACCACCATCAGCTTGCTCTAAAACGCCGCGTTTTGGTGCTGCGTTTTCTTCGTAGCCCGCATAACCAAATAATTCAGACTCTGCGACATCATCCGGCAGTGAAGCACACGATAATGCAATAAATGGTTTTACAGAACGATTTGACGCGTAATGACAGGCACGAGCTAAGAGCTCTTTACCAGTACCGGTTTCACCTGTTATGAGGATCGGAGCCTCTAACTGCGCCATTTTACGCGCCTCGCGAACAACACGGCGCATTGCTGTACTAAAATTATGTATGGTAGCAAAGCTTTCTTGGCCGTAACGACGAAACGCACTCACTTGCTGACCTAGTCGACTTTGCGACTTAATATTAATCACCGCGCCAGCTAATACATCCCCTTCAGCGCCTTGTGGTACAGAAATAGGCAAAATATCTGCAATAAAGTCTTCACCTGCCACTTCTACCCGTGTGGTTTGACCAAGAACCTCTTTCCCTTCAAGCCAACGAGTAAAATTAAACCCTTTCAGCAAGTTATTGATGTTGGCGCCTATAACCTCACTTTCAGATAATTGCAGGTCGCGACAAGCAGCATCATTACACAAGCGCACCCACCCTTTTGCATCAATAGAAATAACACCATCAGGTAATGCACGCAGTAATGTATTTAATTCATTATGCTCTCGCTCAGAAGGTAAAAATGCAGTGGTACGGACATCTTTTACACCATCAATCAGGCGGATTGATGGCATAATTTTTTGGAATTGTTCAAACTCAATAGGTGGGAAACTGACGTACATACGACAATTTACCGAATCTACTTCGATGCCTTTTAAATCGACCTGGTAACTCACCAAGATATTGAGAATCTCTTGTGCGATACCTATTCGGTCAGCACAGTGGATATCTAAACGCATTACATCCTCAAAAAACGGGAACCTATAGTATGAGAATAATACGCTAAGTCCCATCAACTGGGTAGTCTATTGTAAAGAATTTTGGACAAATTTAAGTAAACTGTCTATTTACCGGGATATTTTGTCCACTCTCCACCATCAAGTTGAATATAGGGTTCATTTTTAAAATACATCATTACTGTGTCTTGATTTTCTGCTACTTTCGCAGAGGTAGGCAGATTATCTAATACACGCTTAACAGGCACTTTAGCGGCGAATATATCAAGTTCAAAGGCATTATTAATAAGCTCAGATAACGAAAAATAGCTCATCGTTTCATTTACTTCGGTTAACTGAGCATGCTGTATTTTAGGGCCAATAAACTTCACAGCTGCTGGCACAGAAACAATAGAAGGACTCGGAATTTCTCGTAAGCCTGCAAACTGAAGCTTGTCACCTTCTAAAGCAGCGCCATGCTCTGGCACTACCACTAACAATACATTTCGCCCTGAACTTTCTAATTGGCTAATAAAAGTATCAATGTCATCGAATAAACGTTGCTGTCTAAGCGGATAACTTGCCAAACTATTCATCCTCTCACGGCCAGCAACTTGATTGCCATCATGGAGACTAATGGTATTGTAGTAAAGTGCTTGAGGCTGCTGACTATTCTGATGTTTTTTCGACCAATTAGATAAAATATCAGCATCAGAGTATATAGGCTCACCATCAAAACCATATTGAGCAGGCTTTAGATTACTAAAATCAAGTTTAGGTACCGAAACACCACCATACTGTCTGATCAAGCCAATAAAATCATCAAAATGTCCATCATGATTCATAGCCACATTTGTGTTAAATCCTAACTCTGCCAAATTATTAAATAGTAAGCACTCTTGTCTGGCAGGTTTAAATAAGTCAGCTTGGCTTGTTTGTCCACAACTTGCTCGCAGCAAGCGAATAGCTGCCGGACCACTATACGAGGTCGCAGAATTAAATTGACTAAATAAAATGTCAAAATTAGCAAAAAGTGAACTAGGCTTTACACCAATTGCATTGAGATCTGCCGTTGCCAATGAACATATGTTAAGCACAACAACATCAAATGGTTCACCATTAAAGGCTTTCGGAAACTGACTAATAAGCTGCGATTGCTGTTGATAAAAGTCACCTAGCTGTTGATCTGGTGTTCTCTGCTGAGCACTGTGCGTCACAGTGACAGGCGTTTGAGCTTTTTCATTAGTAGCCACTAAAACCGGTGAGGAGCTATCATTTAAAGGTGTTGAGCCAAGCCAGTATACATAGATAAAACCAACAACTGACAAACTGGTATATCGTAACCATTTAACAGTTAGAAAATAAAAAACAATTGCAATAAATAAAGCGAAGACAAAATCTAAATTGATCAAGCGAAAGGCTATTTCAAAAAAATAGCTAATACTGAAATCTTGTAAATTATCTGCTTGCTTTGTTAAACGCGAAATAGGTGGCAGCCAAGAATCCTGATACATCAAGACAATGCCAATGACCACACTGATAGCCTGTTTAAGCCGTGTTAACCAAACCTTATCAAATGAAATAACCAGAAAACAAAAGAACGCTAAATTTGCAAATAGATCAAAGGAAATAGCTCCTTGGCTAAACAATACAAACTTAATTAAAAAATATAAATTCCAAATACCTAGACCTGACAACCTCACTTGTTATCCTTCTTTTGCTTTTTAGGGGTATAGGGGGTCAATATCACATGCCTAAATGTCAATGTGCGATATAAAAGTAAGGCTCTTTTAAACAGTAACTTACCTGCTCTACTAACAAAGAGCCCTAACACCAATGCAACAGCAAAGGTGATGAAAAATTGATTTAAGCTCATAATACTTCGCTTTTTAAGGTCACTTTAACCTGTTCTGAAATTGGCCGGCTAAGCTCTCTAAATTCAGGCTTCTCTTTATCCAAGTTTGCGATACCTGCCGGCTTTGC
This sequence comes from Pseudoalteromonas sp. Ps84H-4, assembly GCF_024124645.1. Lineage (NCBI taxonomy): Bacteria > Pseudomonadati > Pseudomonadota > Gammaproteobacteria > Alteromonadales > Pseudoalteromonadaceae > Pseudoalteromonas > Pseudoalteromonas sp. Ps84H-4. The sequence continues at coordinate 6,392 of NZ_JAMXSK010000007.1, forward strand.
ATCTAATATATTTCGCACATTATTTTGCAATTCTTTTGTGTAATCAGGTACATCGCTGTCAGCATAGCGTTGGTGAATACGTCGACATGCCTGTTGAATATAAAAATGATCTGCAATGATATTTTTTGATGAAAAGAAATCACTTATTTGCAACTTAAACAAATGTTTAATCGCATTCTCTACATCGTGTTCACGACAAGCATGAAGGTACAAGTAGATATACCCATCTGCATAGCTAAGAATGTCCCCCTCTCGTTTTACGTGAAATAAATGCAGCGGATGAATAGCATCTATTCTTGGTAACAATTGAAGTTTTACAAACACCCCACTGACACCTAAATTAGCTGCTGAATCACTGTGCTTTAATACTTGCTCAGAAAATTTCGTGATTGGCAAATAACCTTTTGATAATACATTTTCGCTTTCTTTAAGCACATCATCCAATGAGTGAGGAAGCGCTCTAGAAAATTGAAACCCTTGAATTGATTGAATTTGAGATAACAAACGTGATGGCTCTGAAAAACTATATAAAATAAGATTTACACCGAGCGTTAAAAATAGGCACTCATCTTGGTGACGAATGACACCATCTACATTTTGTATTACCAACTTTAATTTTCGACCACACTTTTTACGAAGTGAAAAACAATCTTTAGCTAACGCTAATAAGTCTGTATGGCGTGAAACAGCAAAAACTATGGTTGCCGCCTTCTTAGTTAGACTGATTGAAAACAAAGTATCATTATCATCTATCGTTTTAAATGAAGCCGGGAGCTTGGTACCTTGAGGAACTGCATTCCTAGTCAGCCATACCTCATCTTCGTCTAAATCTTGTTGTAATAATACATCGCTCTCTACAGTACGATTAACGTCTGAATCTATTAGTGCTAATTGACCATTAAATAATTGCAGGTTAATTGTACGTCCAGCAATTACACCCTCTCTATGCGCCCAAAAATCATACTCAAGCGAGCGAATTGACGCTTCTTTAGTCATATGAACTAAACCATCAAAAAAACGATTCATAGCGTGTAATCGCTGTCTCGCTTCACCAAGCTGCGCACCTGAAATTAAAAAGACTAAAGTCACATCCTTAGTTTTAGTGAGTGCTTGGTAGAGAGTAAGCTTCTCAATTAATTGCTCATCGCTTAGTGATGCGATAACAGCAGAGTCTAAATGCACAAAGACACTGCTATTTTGTAGCTGTTTGTAGTGCTTTAATTCTCGGATGATGCCTCGTGAAAAAGAGGCGCTTTTTGATACGTTATTACTATGCTGTAAATGAAACGGATAGAGTAACCCTTGCTCAAATAAATTAAACAAAACATCCGAGCCTTGGCTATCAAAAAACAAATCAATTTGTTCAGACAAGACAAATACAGGTTCTTTATTGTTAGACAACATATGCCCAACTAACTCCAAAAGCTGGCTATTTAAAGGTGAAAGAAACGCATAGCTTGCCCCTCGCCTTAACTCAGAATACGCAGCCTTTAACCCTGTTATGTCTAAATATGACACAAATATTTCCTTTAAAAAAATACTTTAGTACTAGTTTTAAGCAATATTCTATATATAATGCAGGCTATGTCCATCGCTTGTTGATATTTTTTAAACAAATATTTTTCTATGAGTTTTAAATGAATAACTTTGCAGTAACTAAATCGAATACATTAACTCAATACGACATAGACAACTTATTGCAAAAGTTTGGTGGCAGGCAGCAAGAGTATGTCGAAATTACAGATGTCGAAAAAAATCGTAAAACAATAGAGAAGTATCCTCTTATTAGCGATATTTCAAACGCAATAGCAGATGCCCAATACACAAGAATAATAAAGTAGTTAAAGAGTCATCATGAAAAGAGTTTTCTTAAAAGGAATTAAAGGAGGCACAGGCACAACCTCAGTGGTTGCAAACCTTGCCTGCGCGTTAAGAAAATCAAATGAGTCTGTATTTGTCATAGACTTAGACCAAAAAGGAGATCTAGGGCTTCATTTCGGACTAGCTTGGGAACACCGCTTAGGATGGACTGATTACGCTGATTTTGCTTCTGCTTGCGAGCAGTTTCACCAAGATAATGATGGCGTCATTTTTTTACCCTATGGTAATCAAACCAATATGGGGCTTGATTTTTCAAGTATTATCAAACACTCATTGCAACTTGATTGTGATGAAAATACATGGATGTTATTCGATTGTCCTGCGCATATCGATGTGCTTCGCTATCCACTAAATAGCAATGATATAGTACTTGAAATCGTTAACTGTGATGCCATTTGTCATAGTTTGGCATATAAGCGATTACAGTCTCTAAAAACGGCTACTTCAACTTGGCAGCACTATTTTTTAATCAACAAATACCATTCAGCCTCAGAAATTGAGTCCGACCTATTACAATTATGGCAATCGGAATTGCCGCTGCTAGCACCGCTATTTATTAATAAAGACGAAGTGATTAAAGAAGCCACCGCTTTTCGCAATGTTGCTATCAATTGTGCTCCGTACAGTGTTGCCAATGACGATTTTGAAACACTCGCAGGCTGGCTTGTAAGCCGTGCAAGTTATGACAAATAACCACAATAAAACACTCAGTTGGCCTGAGCGAGTCACCAGAATATTATTAAGCTTCTTTTTGACTAAGAAGCTCGTTCGCTTTGTTTTTTATAAATTTCATGGTTACTATAACCAACACAAAATGAGCCTGATTGGCGCATTCACATTGCCGTTTCTTTTATTACTAACTTCTGTATTTATAAAGTTAGACAAGCAACGTAAATACCAAATAAAACAAAAGCTAACATATTATTTTCCGCATATAAATCAGCCTGTATTCACTGCCAGCAATTGTGTCCGTATTTTATTACAGGCGTTTTACCTTGCCTTATTTAGAGTAACAAACAAAACATCAAACGATAAAAGCAACATACTATCTTGGCAAAAGGTTAGCGCTTTTTTTCGCTATTTAAATTTAATCGATCGGCTGTTAGTAAGAATTTGCAAACGCACATGGTCATTTAGTGTAAAGCGTGTAAAAGCAGCACCTTATCGACAACCTTTTGATTCAAAGTTGTGGCATCACCGCTATCTAAAAGTGTTATTTGCAGTCCTGCTCTTTTTCGCTGTTGCAGTGTTTGTCACTGTGCCTTTTAGTATTGAAGCACAAGCAATATTTATTAGTTTAATTTTAGTCGTCGCTTATTCTTTAAGACGAGTAAAGGGTCAAATGGCAACGATTGTCTTAGTCACTTTAGCAATCACAACATCAACACGTTACCTATGGTGGCGCTATTCAGATACACTAAACTTTGGCGATCCACTTGCCCTTGTATTAGGGATCGGCTTATTGCTGGCAGAAACCTACGCTTGGTTAGTGCTAATTTTAGGCTTTTTTCAAACCATCAATCCATTACAGCGTAAACCGATCGCATTGAGTAAAGATACGTCTAGTTGGCCGACTGTCGATATTTATATACCAACGTATAACGAGCCACTTGATGTCGTTAAACCAACAACAATTGCCGCTCAAAGTATTGATTGGCCAGCAGATAAGCTTAACATTTATATTTTAGATGATGGTAAGCGCCCTGAGTTTGCCGAATTCGCAAAGCAAATTGGTGTTGGCTATTTAACTCGTCCTGATAACAAACATGCCAAAGCTGGCAATATGAATCATGCAATGAAAGTAACCAATGGCGACTACATTGCTATTTTTGACTGCGACCACATCCCTGCTCGCTCATTTTTACAGATGACAATGGGCCAGTTCATCAATGATAGTAAAGTGTGCTTGGTGCAAACACCTCATCACTTTTTCTCAGCCGATCCGTTTGAACGCAACCTCAATAATCATCGAAAAATTCCTAATGAAAACATGCTGTTCTATGGGTTAATTCAAGATGGCAATGATATGTGGGATGCGACCTTCTTTTGTGGTTCGTGTGCTGTTTTAAGGCGCAGTGCCCTAGAAGAAATTGGTGGTTTTGCCGTAGAAACCGTCACAGAAGACGCCCATACAGCTCTTAGAATGCAGCGCGCTGGCTACAAAACCACGTACATTAATATTCCGCAAGCTGCTGGCCTTGCCACCGACAGTTTATCTGCACACGTAGGTCAGCGTATTCGCTGGGCACGCGGCATGGCGCAAATATTCCGTTTAGATAACCCATTATTAGGCAAAGGCTTGAGTATTGCGCAACGCGTATGTTACCTCAATGCCATGCTGCACTTTTTATCGGGCATACCGCGTATTGTTTTTCTTACTGCACCACTGGCATTAATTTACTTTAATGCGCAAATTATCTATGCCCCCTTTATCGCCATATTTCTATATATTGTTCCCACATTATTGCAAGTCAAAATGACCAATTCTCGTATCCAAGGAAAGTACCGATACTCTTTCTGGGGTGAGGTTTATGAATCAGTACTTGCTTGGTACATTTTAAAACCCACAACAGTTGCCCTTATCAATCCAAATAAAGGTAAGTTCAATGTCACCGAAAAAGGCGGCTTGAACAAGTCAGAACATTACGATTGGATAATATCAAAACCGTATATATTACTGTTACTTATCAATGTAATTGGTATGGCTTATGGCCTATCGAGATTACTCTTTGGTGATAGTTCTCATATCGGGGTTTTACTCATTAGCATGCTATGGGCAAGTTACAATATTATCACTTTAGGTGCCGCAGTCGCTGTTGCTGCTGAAGCAAAGCAAGTGCGCAGCTCACACAGAGTCAAAGCCAACTTCCCCGCTGCCATCCGCTTGGCAAATGGACGCACTATCAAAGTTCGCGTAACCGACTACTCAAATAATGGGGTTGGTATTGACACAGCCCACAATCATTTGTGCCAAGTAAACGATAAAATAGAGCTATTAATGAGTCGTGGTTTAAAACAATTTTCGTTTGACACCTATGTCTGCAATACCCGTGATTCATTGATGGGGTTAACCCTTAAAGAGCTCGATTTAGAGAAGCAAAAAGCATTTATTCAATGTACTTTTTCACGTGCAGATGCGTGGCTTGATTGGCAAGACAACTTTAAACATGACAAACCGTCATACAGTTTTTCACATGTTTTCTATACCAGCCTAAGAGGCTTTAAAAACTTAATATTTCATGCTCCAAATCAATTAAGACCGTTGATTCTATTTGTATCAAACATATTAAATTTTGTAGCGTCGTTATTACCTAAAAAACCAATAAAAGCATTAAAATCATCATGATAAAAACAATATCAACATTATTGCTGACTGTTTACGCACTAAGTTTTTCGCAGTGGGTCGTCAGTGCAGAGCCTCTTGCAAATAAAGCTATTTTTGAAGATGGCTATCCAGAGCAGGCACCTATAGAAACGCTGACTATGAGCTTTGAAAGCCTAGGGTTAAGTACATTCAAGTTAGATGGTATCAATAATAGTGCCCGTGTTGATTTTACAAACCGATTAGACAAGTTAGGTAAGCAGTTAACGCTAGACTTTTCGTATACACATTCACCGTCTTTGATTGGCAAGGTGTCTCACTTAAAAGTGTTCTTAAATGAAAACCTAATGACGGTATTACCCATCGGTGATAAAAATAACCTTATTGGTAACAAATATGAGCATAAAGTTCCTCTTAATCCCAAGTTAATCAAGGACTTTAACCAAATTCGCTTTGAACTTGTCGGTTTCTATGACCTCGTTTGCCAAGATGATCACAGTGCCACCATTTGGGCTGAGCTAAGTAAAAGTAGCCGGATCACAGTTGATAATCAGTCACTAGCACTTGACAGTTTATTTGAATATTTCCCAGCACCATTTTTTGATAACCGTGATTCAACGAAGGTCAATTTACCTTTTATATTTGCATCACAACCTGATGAACAAACACTTGAGGCTGCTGCCACATTATCAAGCTTCTTTGGTGCGCAAGCCAAATGGCGCAAAGCGCAGTTCCCAGTAAAAATCAATCACGCGCCTACTCAGCACAGTGTTGTTTTTGCCACCAATAACAATAAGCCTGATTTTTTGTTGAATTACCCTGATGTTGAAAAACCTACTGTAGAAATTATCAGCAGCCCGACTCAACGCTACGCCAAAGTACTTCTAGTATTAGGTAAAGACACTGCACAATTAAAAGAAGCCGTTGTTGGTCTAGTCTTTGGCTATAAAGTAATGACGGGTCGAAGCGCAACAATAGATGGCATAAACACGCTTCCTCGTAGAAAAGCCTACGATGCGCCTTTTTGGGTGCGCTCAGATCGCGCAGTCACATTTGCTGAGCTTATTGATTACCCAACCCAATTACAGTCAGAGGGCTTACGTGGTCAGCCAGTGCGTCTTGATTTACGCTTTGCACCAGACTTATTTACTTGGCGTGAAAATGGTATCCCGATTACCTTAAATTACCGTAACACTCCCGTTGAGCCAAACATGCTGTCACGTTTAAATATGCTGATAAACGGTCAGTTTATTGATGGCTTTATTTTAAGTAATAAAAGCAGTGACACCCTATCAAGCCAGACCATATTACCTCTACTGGCAAACGAAAAGTTGAACCAATCTCGACAAGATTTTGAGCTTAATGGTCTCGACTTATCAACAAATAATCAGCTTACTTATGATTTTAACTTTGCTGTTTCTAAGTCTGGTGAATGTAGTGCAATACCAGCTGGCGGTGAGTTTGGTGCAATTGACGGTAGTTCAAGTATTGATGTGAGCCGCTTTCACCACTATATTGCAATGCCAAACTTGCGCGCTTTTGCCAATGCAGGCTTTCCGTTTACTAAATTTGCTGACTTACATCAAAGTACATTATTGATGGAGGCAAATAGCTCTGTTAAAGCGATCAGTTTACTGCTCAATTTTACCGGCCACTTAGGAGCGATAACAGGCTATCCTACGCATCAGTTAGATATTCAGTTCCCAAGCGAACAGTTAAACCTCACTGATAAAGATATTATCATTATTGGTAAGCCCGACTCATTCACACAATCGCTAACAAAAGACAGTGATCTCAGTGTGTTAATCAATAATAGCCAACGTATTGTTGATCAAGCGATCTACAATGGTGCATACGACACACAAGATAGCGACAAAGTTAAAGTAAGCATAAAGAGTGTTGGTCGATTAGCGGTAATATCAGGCTTTCAATCACCGTTCGATTCTGAGCGCTCAGTGGTGTCGTTAATCGCCACTAACGACGATGCTTACACGCTGTTATCTGACACACTCTTAAGTGACGAAAAAACAGCCCAAATTATGGGTAGCTCAGCGATCATAAATAGTCAGGGTATAAAAACGATTAAAACGGATGAACAGTATTATGTCGGCCAAGTGCCAATCCATACTTTAATATGGTTCCATCTCTCAGATCGCCCCTTTGTTTTAGCAATTTTATCGCTTATTACATTATTACTTATTTCATTTATTTTTTGGCGATTGTTGGCACTACTAACGAAAAAACGTTTATCTGAAGGAGATAACGCATAATGAAAATATTTGCTTCTTTACTATTCGTTTTGACATTGTCTATCAATGTGTCAGCCGAGCAAAACTGTGCGGCTTGGCCTCAATGGAATACATTTAAACACCACTTTATCTCGCCTGAAGGTCGCGTGATCGATTTAGGCTCTCAATACGATATAACGACTTCAGAAGGACAGTCTTACGCACTTTTTTTCGCATTACTTGCTAATGACAAAGCAAGCTTTGATAAGTTACTCGAGTGGACCGAAGTGCAGCTTTCTGAGGGTGACTTAAGTACACGCTTACCCGCATGGCAATGGGGGATTAAAAACAATCAACCACAAATTTTAGACTCTAACCCCGCTTCTGATTCAGACTTATGGATTGCTTACACCCTGTCACAAGCTGCTATTTTATGGAATGAAAGACGATACGCAGTACTTAGCTCAGTGATGGCTGAACGCATTATTCGCGAAGAAACAGCCTATATTCCCAACCTTGGCCTCACATTATTGCCAGGGCCAAACGGCTTTGAGAAAGAAACACATTGGAAACTAAACCCTAGTTATGCGCCATTATTTATTTTGGCCCAATTTAGCCAGTTATACCCTCATTCACCGTGGCAGCAATTACATGATAACTCCGCAGACATGCTAATTAGCACTGCTCCCAAAGGTTTCAGTCCTGATTGGGTTAATTACAATACCGATAAGGGTTTTTATCATGATGAACATGCGCCGCCAACAGGGAGCTATAATGCTATTCGTGTTTACCTTTGGGCTAGTATGATGGCCAAAGATGCAAAATACAAAACAGCACTTATGCAGCAGTTCAAACCCATGGCCAATAGCGTAACTGCATCTGGTAAAGTGCCATTACAAACTAATGCTATTAACGGTAAAACTCGTGGCACAGGCCCAACAGGATTTAGCGCTGCGATGCTGCCTCTTCTAGAAACTGAGGATCAATCACAAGCTGTCGGTGCTATTCAACAAACACTGATGATGGATACACGCTTTACAACTAATCGATACTACGACAGTGTACTTTACCTATTTAGCAATGGTTTTATGACAAAACGTTTTAGTCTTGATAAAAACGGTGCCTTAACAACCAACTGGAGCAATAAATGCCAATAAAGTGGCTACTTGCTGTGTTTTTAGCAAGCTCCAGTGCATTCGCAGCAACAAATAAAGACCTTAATACTCAGTCTATTGATTGGCTAATTAGCCAAATACATTTAGGTGAAGTCGAGCGCGATACGCAATTAATGTCTGACAGCTTAGAAAAGCTGTTAAGTATTGCGCCGCAAAACACCCAAGTAAAATGTGCTGAAATACGTGTTTTGTATGCCCTTAAAGAAACGACAAAAGCACGTTCACGACTGAGTGAGCTGTCTGAAAAATCACACCCATGTGTAGCCAACATTGCACTGCTTATTCGGGTCGATAGCGAAGACAAGGCGGTTATCCAACAAGCTCGTTTACGTGCTCGCGCAGGTCAGTATGTTGAGGCTGTGAAAATTTATAACCGCTTATTTAAATCAACCTATCCAAGTATTGAATTTGAGCTTGAGCATATTAACTGGCTTGCGCAAGACGATGAACAATATGAGTATGCTTTAAATGGCTATCGCTCCTTAATGTCTCGATATCCGCACAGCGGTCGTATCGAGCTTGCTTATGCGCGCCATCTATTAAGTAAAAACCCAACAAATAAACAAGGCTTGGATCTATTAAGTCATTATGCTCATAGTAATTTTTACAGCGTTGAAGCAGAAAGTGCATGGCTATCAACACTAAAGGCGATGCCTCTTGATAAAAACACGCTTCACGCTTACGAGCAGTATTTAGATGCTTTTCCACTCAGCAGTAAGGGAAAACTTCAATTTAATGATTTTAAAAAGGATTACCAAGCGGAGCTAAAAAAACAAGCCGATCCTGCTTTCAAAACATGGCAAAAAGGCAGTGTCGAACTAGAAAAGCAAAATTTTACAAAGGCAGAAGCGCTATTTAAACGCGCCTTACAGGGCCGCCCAGATGACCCCGAAATATACAACAGCCTAGGTTTACTGAACCTAAGGCAAGGCAGAAATGCCAATGCCTACCAGTACTTTAAAAAAGCTCAAAAATACAGCATAGATGCAAATCGCATAACGGTATTAAAAGGTCTCGCCAATACCGCACGTTTTTGGCAATACATAGATGAAGCTAAATCGGCCATCAGTAGCAATGAATTAAAACAGGCTGATCTTAAGCTGGATTTAGCAGATACGTTAAATGAAGACCCTAATACCGTGTTGTTTTACCGCGCAGAACTTGCCAAACAAGCTGGGCAATACCAAAACGCGATGAACCTTTATAAGCAAGTGCTAAAAGATGATCCCCTACAACAGCCTACTTTGCGTGCCATGCTTGAATTAACTGCCTCTGATGGTAATTATGCACGTAGCCATCAATTTTATAATGGTTTAACTCGTCAGCAACAGGCATTGGTTGCTGAGGATTATACCCTCTTACAAACCCAACAATTACGAGCCCGTGCAGACGAACTTACAGCACAAGGCAAGCTTGATGAAGCGGTTGATGTATTACTGGTAGCAATCAAACAAAGCCCTCGCCAAAGCTGGCTTTACTACGACCTTGCAAACTTATATCAACAACAGGGTTTGGTTGATCATGCCAAAGCACTTTATAAAAAAACCTTGTGGCAATTTCCGTTAGATGCCGAGCTACGCTACAGCCATGCTTTATTTTTACGTTCGTTAAATGATTACCAAGGCGCACTGGCAACCTTAGATTACATTCCAAATAACGCACGTACTGAACAAATTAATGTACTAACAGAGCAGCTAAGCATTAATACCAAGCTTGAAAGACTCTCTGCCAACAATACAGCGACTAATAAAGCCACCGTGATTTATAAGCTCACCGAATTAGAAGCTCAACCATTAACGCCTTTAATGCAAGCTGAGCTTGCCAGCCAGTGGCAGCAAATCAATGAGCAACAGTATGCGATTAGGCAACTGAAGAAAGCCCTTACTCGTGACCCAAGCTTGAGCCCTTATTGGCATATGACTTATGCAAATTGGCTAATTGAAAGTAACGATAAAATTGCCGCTGAGAGCTGGTTTGCAGACTATCAACTGCCGAGGAACGCAACCGATGCTGATCAATCACAATGGTTAGCACTGCAAGTTAGTTATATTAATCGTTTTATTGATAATAATCATAGAGTTGCTAAGCTGTCTGAACTTGCAACGCAATACCCAGATAACTCAGAACTGGCAGAGGCGCTGATCAATGCTCATATCGAGCAAGGCAATAACAAAGAGGCTATTACTCGCTTTGAGCAGCACACCGCAAAAGGACAAACTGTGTCAACGGATACTGCTTTAGCTATTGCGACACTTGCTCGTCAGCAGCAAAGAGATGATTTAGCTGATCGCATCATTGCTGGGCAAATTAATCAAGTTTCAACTGAGCAAAGTTATCGTCAACAGCAGTTAATGACCGCACTTGAACAATTTACAGATACACAAAATGCCATTAATCTCGCTGAGCAGTTGCTGGCTAAATCAAACAATAACCAAGAGCTCTATTATCAAGCGGCAGCAGTTGCACAAGCTAAACAACAAACTACGCTTGCACAAAGCTGGTACCGTGCAGCCGTTGATAAAAAAACTGCAACAAGCAATTTAACTGATGAGCAGAACTATGAGCTGTATGCCCTTGATGAAAATGAAGCTTGGTATGTCAATAATGCCAAACGTCAATTGCAAAGCATCGAGCGCGATGAGCAGGCGTATATCACTGCAGCAATCAACCTAAGCAGCCAAACCAGTACGCAAAATGAGTCAACTCTTGGCGCTGGTGCAACACCTATTGAAGCTGGTTTTCCACTTTGGGGTGGCACAGGAATTGTTAAACTAGACCCGATGACAATATCGAGCCAAGAAACCCGCTTTGATGAAACCTTTGCAGGCAGTCGCTATGGACAAGGGGCTCTGTGTATTTTTGACTGTCCATTTTTAACAATTAAACCAGAGCAACAAGGCACGGATATTGGCCTTGCCTGGCAAAATGAGCAATGGCGCTTTGATATTGGCACTACCCCACTGGGGTTTTTAGTCGAAGACATTGTGTGGGGCGTTAATTACAAAGGTGATTTAGGCGATTTTGGTTATGGCGTCACGTTTAATAAACGCCCAGTCACTAGCTCTGTATTATCTTACGCCGGACTTGAAGATGTCTTTACCAACCAAGTATGGGGTGGCGTTAGAGCAACACAATTACAACTTAGCCTATCCCATGACCTAGGCCTAGACTGGGGTTTTTGGGCAAGTACCAACTATCAAATCTTGCAAGGTAAAAACGTTAAAGATAACCAAAGCTACAGCCTAATGGGTGGTAGTTATTATCGCTATATTCGCGAAAGAAACACTGAATTAAGCCTAGGACTTAACTTATTGCACTGGTCATATAAGTATAATTTAAGTGAAGAAACCTGGGGGCACGGAGGCTATTACAGCCCACAAAACTACTTAGGTGCATCTTTACCTGTTATTTTTGATAAACGGGTTGGTCATAATTTTATTTATAGGCTTCGTGCTGGGGTATCTTGGTCAACCACCACCACTGACGACATCGCGTTTTTCCCGAACGACCCTATTTTACAAGGCCAAGCTGAGGCACAAACTGCTGTAACGGGTGTTGTGCCTTACTTTGAGGGCGATACCAGCAGTGGTTTATCGTATAACTTAGGGGCAAGCTTTGAATACAGGTTCACGCCCCACTGGTTTTTTGGCGGTTATTTTAACCTAGATAGAGCCGATTTTTATGAGCCGAACTACGGTCAGTTGTATTTCCGTTATTACTTTAATCCAGTCTACAGTGAGCTGGCTTTCCCGGGTAAACCTGTTGTGCCTTATGCAAACTACTAACTATCGCACTACAAAGGGGAAGTGTCGCAAGATCTTCCCCTCACCATAAGGTCTATGTATACTGTAGCGCACTTGTAGCTAGGATAAGGGTGTGTCCCTTTCCTTCAAGTACAAAACTTGAGCAACAAACCATTATCTTAGCTGCATCAAAAAACATGGCCACCCGTTCACTCATTCTAAATATAGAACGATTAAAGCAAAAACAATAAGGCCTCAATAAAAATCTTAGAGTTAGGAAGTAAATATGAGTTCATTACCTAAAGCAGGTGACTTTTTAGGGCATCCTAAAGGGTTATTCCTGTTGTTCGGCACAGAGATGTGGGAACGTTTCGGTTATTACGGCATGCGCGCTATTTTAGTATTATATTTAGTTGCTCTTGTGCAAGAAGGTGGTTTTGGTTGGTCAAATGCCGATGCACTAAGCCTTTACGGTACCTTCACTATGGCTGTTTACATTACACCGTTACTGGGTGGATGGTTAGCTGATAATGTTTTAGGGCAACGTAAAGCGATTATCCTTGGTGGTTTATTAATGGCTGCGGGTCATTTCACTATGGGTATTCCTCACAGCTATTTAGCTGGCCAAGAAGAAAACGTTTTCTACATTGGTTTAACACTGCTTTGTTTAGGTAACGGTTTATTTAAACCAAATATCTCAACCATGGTAGGTGACCTATATAAAGAAGGCGACCAACGTCGTGATGGCGCGTTCACTATCTTCTACATGGGTATTAACTTAGGTGGTGCATTAGGTCCACTTGTTGCAGGTTATGCTGCAGCAGCAATGGGTTGGCAATGGGGCTTCATCGTAGCGGGTATCGGTATGGTGATCTCTGTACTTATGCAACTTGCATTAAGTAACAAATACTTAGGCGATATTGGTGTTGTACCTTCGGCTAAGCTTTCACAAGCTCAATCTGAATCAAACACTAAAGAGCCACTGACTAAAGTTGAAACTGATCGCATCAAAGTTATTTTCACTATGAGTGTATTCAGCATTATCTTCTGGATGGGCTTTGAGCAAGCAGGTGGTCTTATGAACTTGTTTGCTAACGACTACACTGACCGTATGTTACTTGGTTTTGAAGTGCCAGCTTCTTGGTTCCAATCTTTAAACTCAATTTTCATTATTGTATTTGCACCTTTAGTTGCCATTATTTGGTTAAAGCTTGATAAACGTGAACCTAATTCACCAGTTAAGTTTGCTATTGCACTTATTTTCTTAGCACTTGGTTTCATCACTATGATCCTAGCGCTTATGACACAAGGTCAAGGTGAGCACTTACAAATCAGCATGATGTGGTTAGTATTATTCTACTTATTCCACACGCTAGGTGAGTTATGTTTATCGCCAATTGGTTTATCTATGGTGAGTAAACTTGCACCTCTACGTTTAGCTTCAATGCTTATGGGTATTTGGTTCCTATGTACAGCGGTTGCAAACAAGATTGCTGGTTTCGTAGGTTCATTCCTAGGTGAAGGTGAAGAAGCGCTAGATAACGCTATGGGTATCTTCATTGGTTTAGGCGCAACAGCGGTTCTTTCTGCTGTTATCATGTACTTACTAAGCGACAAACTAGTAGCTTGGATGCATGGAGCTGAAGGCCAACATGAGCCACAAACTACTGAGCACATCTTAGCTGAAGAGCTAGAAGTGACAGCTGAAAAGCAATAATTTTTATTCCCCGTAGCGCCCGCTGCGGGGTATTTCTCTCTTCCCTATTCCCTCTGCGTCCTTAAAACTGATACTATATTCCGATATTAATTTGGTTTGCAAAGGAACTGAGCAAGTGCGCTTAAACACTCAACTACTGGTCATTATTCTGACTAGCTTTTTACTGACAGCATGTGGTGGCGATAAAACAACAAAAGAAGTCGCAACAGCTCCTGATCAGTCTGGTTTAATTATTTCTGTTGAAAATGGTTTTTCCGCACAATTTGCACAAGGCGATGTCACACTTAACGCAACAAGTAACACAGTTACAACAGATACCACGTTTACTTACACTGAAACAACCGCTTCAAGCACAGATATAGAGCAAGGTATTGTCTCCGCAATTCATACTTTTCGCCCCAATAATCTGATATTTGCAGAACCATTGAGTTTGGCGATTAAGTTACCAAATGAGCAAACTAACCTTGCCTTTAGCATAGTGCAGCTAGTCGATGAGCAATGGCAAACGCTAACCACTGAGCTAAGCGACGATGGATTTGCAGTCAGTGCTATCACTGAATTTGGCAGTTTTGCTTTAATGTCGCGCACCGTGCCTGCAGTAAGTAAAACCATTGGCGAGCAATGTAGTGACACTGCCAGTAACCAAACTGTACGCTTTATCCATGTTGCTGATTTACACGCGCGCTTTGGCTTTAAAGAGCAGTTATTTAGCCGTATTCGCAGTTACTACGACAATGCCAAACTTGAAAACCCAAATACCTTATTTACCAATGGCGGCGACGATTATGAAAAAGGCACCGTAGCTGAACAAACATCACAAGGGTTAGCCACTGTCGAAGCAATAAAAGCCATGGCCTTTGACGTACGTGTGATTGGTAACCACGACTATGCATGGGGACCAGAGCAACTGCTAGATTTTGCCGATGACGATAATGCTATCGTGTTATCAAGTAATACCAAATATGATGGTAGCGATGATACGCCGTTTGCCGGTGTCGATTTTTCAGTTGTTCAAGTTGGTTGTCTTCGAATTGGCTTTTTTGGCATGACTTCAGTACCTTGGAATGAACTTGATGAACCAGTTGAAGACGATCCTATTCCCGATTTTATCGCTAATTTCAAAATGAATTGGCAATGGCAAGAAGTGGCGGAGCAGATTGTTAACCAATACCGTCAAGATGTTGATTACATGGTGATGGTAAGTCACTTAGGTGAAGGCACAGATACCCGAATTGCACAAAATGTAGCGGGCATTGATTTAGTGCTTGGTGGGCATACCCATGGCGGTGAAAGTTATCAAACCTTAGATAACGGCAGCATTGTTATTCAGCCAAACTTTTTTGCACAAGGGCTAACTGATCTTACCTTAACCTTTAACCTTGAAGACAAAACTCTTGCTGATGTTGATTACAATACAGTTCCAACCGCCAGCATTACGACCCTAGATGAAAGCACTAAAACTGCCATCGATGAAATCATGGGTCGCTATGCCCCAGATGCAAACACCGAAATTGCCGTTTCAGAAAATTACCCCACAGCAGAAGAACTCACTGCAATTACAGCCAAAGCGACTATGCAGCAGTTCCCTGCTATTGATGCAGTCTTGCTTGATGCAAGCCAAGTACAAGATCGCTGGCTACCGGGTACATTAACCCAAGAAGACTTTCATGCCGCGTTTAAGGTTGAACGCCAGCCATCAAATACCTCAGGGTTTAATGCCATTTATCAAATCGCGGTGACTGGTAGCCAATTAAAAACCATGCTTGCAAGCCAGCCTGAATGGGTCTCTTTAGTACCAGATAACATTAACGATGCAAGCACTTATCAGGTTGCCCTATTTAAAGGCCCAGCGCTTAATACTGGGTTGTTCTTTCCTACTCTGCCAAGCTTAGAAGCCCAATTGGTCGCTGAAAGTTGGTGGTTGCTTGATAACTACGCGCGATCACGCACCAGCCAATGTTTATATATTGACACCGATAACACACTTAACGCCTGTAAAACGGATGATGCAGTCACAGTATGGAATTTTAATAACCCTGAGCAAGGTTTTAGTAGTGACGTTGGCCCTGCAACACTCAGCTTTTATGACCCTGAAGACAAAAACTGGGGGCCAGAGAATAGTCAATTTGCCACCACCACAGAGCTTGAAATTGCTGATTTACCAACTGGTGGCTCAGGCGTGTTAGCTTTCGCTCGCCATAGCCCTACCCAAGGCTTAATCTTAACGGCCAATAGTGCTGCCAACGGTGATTACCAAACAGAAGGGTTTATCGCTGATTACACCTTAGTGATGGATATTATGTGGCCAGAACAAAGCACCAATGAGTGGCGTTCATTATTACAAACCGATATGACTAATAGTGATGACGCAGACCTGTACGTTAGCCGAGATAACGCCATTGGTATTGCCACCACCGACAGCGGCTATTTTGGTGAAGTACCTGCTAACATTTGGCATCGTATTGCCTTTGTGTTTTATGCTGCTCCAAACAATGGTGCACTAAAAATTTACCTTGATGGCGAGCTAATTGGTTTTAAAGATGAAGGTGAGATTGATGAACGCTGGGCAATTAACAACGCGGCGCTGCTTTTAACCGATAATGACTACGAAACTAAGCCGGGTTACTTAAACGCCTTGTTATTTGCTGGTCGTGCGATGACTGATGCCGAAATTGCCAATATGGGCGCAGCGCAACAGCAACTTAATTTCACCCAATCAACCCGTACCCTAAACCAAGTGGTTGAGCGTCATTATCAAGCTGCACCACAAATTATGAGTAACCCTTGGTTACAACAACGTAGCAAGTTTTTTAACAAAGCGCGCCAAACCGTAAACTAAACTATACAATCAACTTAATAAAAAAGGCCGTTTCAGACCTTTTTTATCGCCTTACAAATGCTAAAATTAATGATTAAAAACAAATAGATAAATTAAATAAAGGATGACATCCATTAGTCAAAGTAGTGCCCTGTTCATTGCCTTTGATAATGCAACTGCTGAAATTAAAATCATTGTCCCATTTAATTTACAAAGGCTGCTTTGACTAAATGTAGTCGAGATCTTCCCCTTATTAGGATTCTGGTTAATCATCCGCTCATTACAGAACAATAATTCTTTTTAGCGCAGTGCTTATAATTGCGGGAGTAATGACAATGAGCGAAGTAAATAATCCGTTAGGCCTAGTGGGCATTGAATTCACTGAATACGCAACACCAGATGCAGATTACATGGACAAAGTGTTTACTGATTTTGGCTTTTCAAAGCTAAAAAAATTCAAAGGTAAAGACATTGTTTATTATAACCAGCATGACATTCATTTCTTACTAAACAATGAGCGTGATGGTTTCTCTGCTGAATTCGCTAAAAGCCACGGTCCAGCGATCTGTTCTATGGGTTGGCGTGTAGAGAATGCACAAAAAGCATTCGAAGTTGCTGTTGAGCGCGGTGCAAAACCTGCCACAGATTCAACACACAAAGATTTACCTTACCCAGCTATCTACGGTATCGGCGACAGCTTAATCTATTTCATTGAGCAATTTGGCGACAAAGGGTCTATCTATGAGTCAGACTTCGAAGATCTAAGCGAACAAAACATTGTTGAAGACAAAGGCTTCATCCGTATCGACCATTTAACCAATAACGTTTACAAAGGTACGATGGAAACATGGGCTAACTTCTATAAAGACGTATTTGGTTTTACTGAAGTACGTTACTTCGACATCAAAGGTCAAAAAACAGCGCTATTATCTTACGCACTTAAATCACCGTGCGGCACTTTCTCGATTCCGATCAACGAAGGTAAAGATAACAACAACAACCAAATCGATGAGTACTTAAATGAGTACAATGGTCCGGGTGTACAGCATTTAGCATTCCTTACTAATGACCTAGTAAGCTCACTTGATAAGCTTGACCAATCAACGATTGCGACGCTTGATATCATCCCTGAGTACTACGACACCATTTTTGACCGTGTGCCTTGGGTTAAAGAAGACAAAGAGAAGATCCGTAAGCATCAGATCCTAGTAGATAGCCAAAGCGAAAATTGTTACCTACTACAAATCTTCTCGAAGAACCTATTCGGTCCTATCTTTATCGAGATGATCCAACGTGTAGATGACGGCGGTTTCGGTGAAGGTAACTTCCAAGCCCTTTTCGAGTCAATCGAACGTGATCAAGAGCGTCGTGGTGTAATCTAAATCATCATCATGAATAAAAAGCAGCGTTATTCACACGCTGCTTTTTGTCGTTTTAAATTCTGTTTTAAAGTAACTGTTTAAATTGCGTTGATTGCCTCCATATAGATAACTAACAAATCAGCGCGAACAAATAAGGAAAGAGTATGAGCCTAATTAACGAAACCCACGATATTAATTTAAAAAGCTGGGTTGCATCTGCTAACGAAGCGAACTGTGACTTCCCAATTCAAAACCTTCCTTTTGCAGAAGTACGTCGTAAAAATTCAGACGAAGCGTTCCGTGGCGCTGTAGCAATTGGTGACCAAGTTATCGATTTAGCGAAAGTAAACGAACTTGGTTTATTCTCTGGTGATGCACAGGTTGCTGTTAAAGCAGCAAGCCAAGCTACATTAAATGAATTTATGGGCCTTGGTCAGCAGTATTGGTCTGCACTTCGTCTTGCCCTATCAAAAGCACTCCGTGAGGGTGCCAGTGAGCAAGCACAATTAAGCGAAGCGCTTATTGCTCAAGCAGACATCGAATTTGCGCTACCGTGTCGCATTGGTGATTACACTGACTTTTATACTTCTATTTATCACGCAACAGCAGTAGGTAGTCTGTTCCGCCCAGATAACCCTCTTTTACCTAACTACAAATGGGTACCAATTGGTTATCACGGCCGTTCATCGTCAATTGATGTATCAGGTCAAACGTTCCACCGCCCTAACGGTCAAACCAAAGCTCCTGATGCTGACGTGCCTTCATTCGGCCCTTGTAAACGCCTAGACTACGAACTTGAGTTAGGTATTTACCTTGGTAAAGGTAATGAATTAGGTGATGCAATTGCTATTGAAAACGCTGAAAACCACGTATTTGGTTTCTGTGTATTTAATGACTGGTCTGCGCGTGACTTACAAGCGTGGGAATATCAACCATTAGGTCCATTCCTTGCGAAAAACTTCGCTTCGACAGTATCACCTTGGATTGTTACAACAGAAGCACTGGCACCATTTAGAACAAACTGGACACGTGACGAAAACGATCCTCAACCAATGGACTATTTAGAGTCAGCTCATAACCGTGAGTTTGGTGCATTCGATATCAAAATGGATGTGCAAATTGAAACTGAAAAGATGCGTGCAGCTGGTGAAGCGCCAACACAGGTATCTAAATCAAGCTTCAAGCACTCTTACTGGACAGTTGCGCAAATGGTCGCTCACCACACAGTTAATGGCTGTAACTTCCAACCGGGCGATATGTTAGGTTCGGGCACGCAGTCTGGTCCTGAGCATGAAGAAGCCGGTTCATTACTAGAGCTATCTCGCGGTGGTAAAGAAAAGATCACTCTTGCGAATGGCGAGCAACGTACTTTCTTAGAAGACGGCGATAACGTAATTATGCGTGGTTGGTGTGAAAAAGACGGTTTTGCACGCATTGGCTTTGGTTCAGTTGAAGGTACAGTGTTACCTGCAAAATAAAAGTAATTATTTGTTATAAGGGCAATTTTTGCCCTTTTTTTTGCATTTTTTATAACTGGGTTACAAATTTTTGCTAGCTTTTTTGAATCATATTGCTATCTTAACTCGGTTATTAGTCATTTTTTATACGCTATGTTAGTTAAACTTAAGTCTTTTTATCGCACGTTTTTTCCAGCTAGGCAGCTGTTGATCCGTCAGAACGGCGAAGTAAAGCACCTTATCCTTGCACCTTGGTTACAACTAACGACGTTTTTAATTGTATTAACAGCAGTTGCTTGGTTGAGCATTTCGACGCTGCAAATCATTTCGCAAGCCGATCAAATATCCAGCATTGAACAATCACAACTTAGCAAGCAACAAGAATGGCAAAAAAAACATGCTCAACAACAACTTACATACCAAAAACAAGTAGAACAGTTGGCCATTCTAGAGCAAAAGCAAGCGTTATTACAAAGCATGATTGAGTCATTACCTGAATCAATCAATAAAACCACTTCTGAGGGCAGTATCGAGCCGGTACTGCTCCCAATTAAAGAACATGCCGAAGAGTTTCATGCACCGTTAGAAGATGAACACCCTAAACAAGCAATGCAACTTGAGAGCTTTTCAGAGCGTATAGCACGACTTGATAAAAGCTATAACTACACTTTTGGCATGCTCGAGCAACAAATCCAACAACGCCATCAAGAAATTTTAGCAATGCTTGAAGGTGCAGGGCTTAATGATGCGCTTGTCCGAAGCGCAACTGACGAAAGCGACACAGCACAAGGTGGTCCTTTAGATTTATTTGACGAGTCAAAAATTCCCGCTGAATTTCTAACGATTGCAGATAAATTGCTAGCGCTTAATAACCTTGAAAATCTGTTAAGTGAATTACCGCAAACCCTCCCTGCTGCAGATTATTATATATCCAGTAGCTTTGGTCTGAGAAAAGATCCAATGAATGGCCGTCGAGCATTTCATAAAGGGGTTGATTTAGCTGGCTGGCATAAAACCGAAATTTTTGCCCCCGCAGATGCAACCGTACTTCGCGCAGGAAGAAACGGTGGCTACGGCAACTTTATTGAACTTCAGCATAAAAACGGTTTTGTCACACGTTTTGGCCACCTAAATAAAATCAAAGTAAAAAAAGGCCAAACAGTTAATAAAGATGACGTTATTGGCTTAATGGGTAGTACAGGTCGCAGTACAAGTACTCATTTACATTACGAAGTTTTAGTAAATGGCAAGCATGTCAACCCAGTTAAAATAACAAAGGCGCTTTCTCGTGTTCGGTAAAAAAAAACAAGCTCCAGCTAGCTCAACTAGCTCTACTTTAAAAAGAACAAACCATACTCCCTCTATTATTGCAGAAGATGTTCGCTTAACTGGCACTTTAGTAAGCCAAGGTGAAGTTCAACTTGATGGTCGTATTGACGGTGATTTAAGAGTAAAACATCTTGTTATCGGCCTAACAGGCATGGTTGAAGGTCTTATAGAAGCAGATAGTGTCGTAATTAAAGGCAAGATCATTGGCTCCTTGATTGCGAATAAGGTAACCATAGAAAGTACAGCTCAAGTTCACGGTGATGTGTTTCACGATACATTAAGTATTGAAGCAGGTGCCAATATCGAAGGCAGCTTAAAGCATCGTCATGAAGAAGACAAAATTGCTCCTATCAAGCCAAGCTCAAGCGATGAAAGTAGCCCATCAATACTCCCTGACGATAGCAACGACTTGTCGTTTGTGAACAAACAAGCCGCTGATAAGTCTTAACGTTTTTTAGCCGTTACATACATCGTAATATCCGCGGTGAACACTAACTCATCGCGGCTATTATAAACCTTCACCGGGACAACGATATCTAGTTTATCTAACCACTCGTTTGGCACCTCAATCTGTGCGACTGCACGCATATCAGTATCAATTTTCGCTAAATAATTTACCGTCATCCCCTTTGGGATCCAGCGATGTGTTTTGGCCGGCACAGTTGCATCCACCATTAAGCCTGCGCAAAGCTCTGCTACATTACACTGGGCAATGGCGTGGATAGTACCAATATGATTATGAATTGCTCGGCGATTTTTAACGATTGCGCTGCAATGCCCTGCTGACAAATCTGTGACCAATGGTTTTATTGAGCCAAAATAAGGGGCTTTAAAACACACCGCTTTACTAAATAACCACTTCCCTTTAGGCAGTGACTGGCATTTAGTCCAAATTTTTAATAATGATGATTGTGAGCTCACGACGTTTATCCATTCTTTTTATGATGTGAGATAAAAAGCTAACACATCAGACCAGATAGCGAAATGGAAAATTTTTGTAAGCAGTTTTAATGATTACACATTTCGCTAAGTGAACGCTTTTCTTTTCCTTTAGGGGCACATAAAATACCGTTTTAAAGGAGAGCGAATGCAGTCACGCCAGCACAAAAACCTAAGTCTATTATTCATCCTAGGCCTTCTGGTTATATTTAGTCCATTAGCAATAGATATTTACCTTCCAGCATTTCCTACTATTGCTGAACAGTTCAATGCTTCAGAAAAGCAAGTACAACAAACTGTAGCCATATTTATGTTAACTGTAGGGCTTGGCCAACTCATTGCTGGCCCGTTAGCTGATAAATTCGGTCGTAAACCTGTGGCTTTAGCAGGTGTCATAATCTATGGTTTAGCTGCTTTTGGCGCTTATCTGGCACCTGATTTTGCAAGCCTTATGGTAGCAAGGGCCTTACAAGGTTTAGGAGCTTGCGCTACGTTTGTGGTGGCGTTTGCCATCGTAAGAGATAGGTTTGGTAGTGAACGAAGTGGCCAAATCATTACTTATCTCAATGGTATTGTCTGCTTTATTCCCGCTCTTGCGCCTATTCTCGGTGCTTGGCTCACAGTACAGTTTGGTTGGCGCATGAACTTTTTATTCATGGCTGGCTTTGCGCTAATTGGTTTATTCATAACTTTGTTAATGTACAAAGAAACACGCCCTGCAGACAGCATTTACAGCGGTCACCTGCTTGATTTACGTCGTTTTATTCCGATTATTAGCACACCTTTGTTTTTATTTCATAGCTTAATTTGTTTGGTAACTATGTCGGCTATATTAGTGTTTGTAACATTAGCACCTGGTTGGCTTATTACTGAATTAGGAGGCAGTGTTAGCGATTTTACATTCTGGTTTACTTGTAATGCGGTATTAAGCATTGTTGCCAGCTTTATTATGCCGCTGTACATCAAACGTCAACCAAAGCGCGCATTAAAAGCTGGTCTCTTATTACTTGTTATATCTGGTGTCTTAATGTTGACACTAAACCAACAACGCACTGCTCTGGCATTAATGTTTCCTATGTTTATTGCTGCATTTGGCTTTGCACTTACCCTCGGCTCATCAGCTGGTCGCGCATTAAGTATGTTTTCGAAACAAGCAGGCACCGCTTCAGCTCTTATTGGTGTAATGCAAATGAGTGGTGCCAGCTTACTGGTATTTCTTACACAGTTTCTAAATTTAACAACCCCATCACTGATTGGGGTACACTTTTTATTGCTCATACCATTTGCTTATCTATTATTTAGGTATAAGCAACTATCATAAAAAAGTTCACCCGCACTTTTATACTAAATACGGGTAAATGAGAATTGTTATACTTTATTTACCCGTTTAGACTTCCTGTTATACCAAAAAACTATAAAAAGCCTTTTTATAGAATAAATTGTTCCGTTTTTCTGAGTAATTTACCTTGTACCCATACTTTCGTTAATTTATTGTTTAGGCTCGTTAACGCAAAGTTAACCAAACAATATGTCAGGGATACTATTTATGAAAAAGAATAAATTAGCTTTAGCTCTAATCCTAAGTGGCCTTTGTGCTGCGGGTACAGCAAATGCAGCAAACGATCGCTTCATCATCCAAGTAGATAACAACAAAAAAGGCGTAGTTAAAGCACTCGCTAAAAAACTCGGCGGTGATATAAAAGTCGACGGTAATGGCTTTATTGCAGCACAATTTACCGGTCAAGATTTAGCAAGCATTAAAGGCTTGCTTAATAACCCACATATCAAACTGATTGAAGAAGACCAAAAACGTGTACCAATGGCGCTTTATAACGATGATGCTGGTAATGCAATGCAGCAGCAATTAACGCCTTACGCAGTTTACCAATCACAAGCTGACCTAGTAACCTTTGATGCTAATGCGGGCATGAAGGTGTGTGTTATTGACTCAGGTCTTGATGCATCAAACCCTGACTTCATTTGGGGTAATATCACGGGTGACAACGATAGTGGCACAGGTAACTGGTATGACAATGGTGGCCCTCATGGTACTCACGTAGCAGGTACAATTGGTGCTGCAGATAACAATATCGGTGTGGTGGGTATGGCACCGGGTGTTGCAATGCATATCATCAAAGTATTCAATGCCGAAGGTTGGGGTTATTCTTCTGATTTAGCACATGCAGCAGATTTATGTTCTCAAGCAGGCGCAAATATCATCAGCATGAGCTTAGGTGGTGGTGGTGCAAATAGCACAGAGTCTAACGCCTTTGCTAATTTCACTAATGCAGGCGGTCTTGTTGTTGCGGCGGCGGGTAACGATGGTAACAGCGTACGCTCGTACCCTGCTGGTTATTCATCTGTAATGATGGTTGGTGCAAATGATGCGAACAATCAAATTGCAGATTTCTCGCAATTTCCTAGCTGTACATCTGGTCGTGGTAAACGCGCTACTACAGATGAAACTATCTGCGTTGAAGTGACAGCAGGTGGTGTTGATACACTGTCTACTTACCCTGCAGGCATGGCAACTTCTGCAAGCTTAGCTGCTGATGGCGCGGGCTTTGCAACATCGTCAATGGAAAACTCAGGTAATGCATCTGGTACTGCTTATTACATGGGTACTGCTGAGAGCATTGATTCTGGTGCAGCTGGTAAAATCTGTATGATTGACCGCGGTAATATCTCATTCTATGACAAAGTAAATAACTGTGAAAACTCAGGTGGTATTGGTGCTGTTATCATCAATAACGAAGCGGGCATGTTATACGCTACATTAGGTGATACCAACGATACAACGATTCCTGCTGTAGGTGCTGCACTTGAAGACCGTTCAGCGCTGCTTGCAAGTACAACGATTGATATTACCATCGGTACTAGTGACTACGGTTTCATGAGTGGTACATCAATGGCAACACCTGCCGTTTCAGGTATCGCAGCACTCGTTTGGTCAAATCACCCTGAGTGTACAGGTACAGAAATTCGTGACGCATTAAAAGCAACAGCACAAGACCAAGGCGCAGCTGGCCACGATGTGTACTTTGGTCACGGTATTGTTAAAGCAGCCGATGCAGATGCATATTTAACTGCAAATGGCTGTGCTGGCGGCAATAATGGTGGCGATCCAACACCGGGTGGTGATGAAGTTAGCCTTTCAGCATCTGGTTATAAATCAAAAGGCACAGCCTATGTTGATTTAAGCTGGAGTGGCGCAGCGACTAGTACTGTTGATGTATACCGTAATGGTACTTTGGTAGGTTCTGTAGCAAACACAAATAGCTACACAGATACCATCACAACAAAAGGCGGTGGTAGTTACACATACCAAGTATGTGAAGCACAAAGCACAACTGTTTGTTCAAACAATAGCACTGTGGTCTTTTAAAACTTTCCCCAAACCAATATGAGCGGGCATTAATGCCCGCTTTTTCTTTTTTAATAAGCTTGTTAAAATCAGCTACCTAGCTTTTTTAATTTGTGCCAATGATCAATCCAGAATCGTTACTGTCGTTTTTAGGCGCCAGTTTTTTAATTGCCGTAGCCCCCGGCCCTTCTAATGCATTTTTAATGGCGCAAACTTTTGCCAATGGCCGTAAAGCCGGAATGCAAAGTGCCTTTGGCTTTGCACTCGGTGGCGTTGTGCATACCTTTTTTGCAGTCGTAGGCTTAACCGCAATTCTTAAAGCCTCTAGTGTCGCGTATACAACGGTACAATACCTTGGTGCCGCCTATCTTTGTTATTTAGGTATCATCACACTAAAGGACACCTTTAGTCAGCCAGAGCCGCACTGTGAAGATAAACCTCATGTGAGCACCAGTAAAAAGCAAAATGTGATGTTTCAAGCGATGATGACTGAGGTCCTCAATCCGAAAGTAGCCTTATTTTTTATTGCGTTCATTCCACAGTTTGTTGATCCAAGTTTATCTTCAACGACCTTTCAGCTCGCTTTTTTTGGTTTACTCTACCCGCTTTTTGCTTTTCCAATCGACTGCACGTATATTTATTTCGGCGATAAGATAGCCAGCTATTTTCGTGAGCATCCACAAACCCAAATTTGGATTGATCGGATCACGGGCATAGTATTTATTGCCTTAGCAATTAACCTATTGATATAAGAGCACTTATGGAACAAAAACAACAAGCCCTCCCCGCCAAAAAAAATATAGCCCTCGTTGCCCACGATGGTAAAAAAGCAGCGCTGCAAGCTTGGTGTGAAAAGCATCAAGATGTGTTAAGTAAGCACACCCTTTACGGTACTGGCACAACGGGTCATTTAATTGAGCGCACTACAGGGCTTGAAGTGATAAAGCTATTAAGTGGCCCAATGGGTGGCGATCAGCAACTCGGCGCTAAAATTGCTGAGCATGAAGTGCATATGTTGGTATTCTTCTGGGATCCACTTGCATCGCAGCCACACGACCCTGATGTGAAAGCATTATTACGTTTAGCTGCTGTTTGGAATATTCCTGTTGCCTGTAATGAAGTCAGTGCCGATATGCTATTAAGCTCACCTATGATGGAAACAGAGCTGTGCCGCACGCTGCCAGATTACGAAAAATACCTCGCAACGCGCCAAGTGACTCTTTAATTCTTAAAGTCGATATCTCAAAGTGGGGGCTATTAGCTATAAAGCTTTTGCGCCCACTTAGTTAAACCTGCAGTAACACTACCAAAGTGATCCCCGTTCAGCATAGTAATATCACCTAAATGGGATTTTAACGCGGCCTTGATCAGAGGTGATTGCGCACTACCACCCGTTAAGTAAATGACATCTGGCGTTGTGCCTGCCTCTTTAATCGCTTGTTTAGCTAAGCTCACTATTTGGCTTATCGAGTCATCAACAGCTAAGGCTAAATCATTTAAGGTCAAACACTGAGTTAATTCAGAATCTAAGAAATGCAAGTCTGTGGTAAATTCATTCGCTGACGACAATGCAATTTTTGCCGCTTCGCCTTGCTGTACTAATTGGTGACCTTGCTTATTTTGCTGCAATTGAATTAAGCGTTTAAATAGCGCTGGCTCTTTAACTTCACGCAGCTGAGTCAATAACTCACGATGATGAGCATCACTATAAAACTGGCTTTGTAGGTTCACATCATTGATTTTACACGCTTGCCAAAACGGTTGATTAGGTAATGGCAGCCCAGATTTAAAATCTGTGCCTAAACCAAGCAATGGCATTAAACCATGAAAACTCAGCGCAATATCTAAATCATTCCCTCCCACACGCTTACCACTGTGAGCTAAAAAGTCATTGTCACGACACTGTTTTTGACGGAAGCTTGGTCCCATTTGTACGAATGAACAGTCGCTGGTCCCCCCGCCAATATCAACAACCAATACTTTTTGGTCTTGCTGCAATGAGGTTTCATAATCAATCCCTGCCGCTAATGGCTCATATAAAAATGAAACCTCTTTAAAGCCAGCACGCTTTGCCGCTCGCTCTAATATACCCAGCGCTTGTTGATTAGACTCTTCACCACCAACTGATTGAAAGTTTACCGGTCGTCCAATTACCGTTTCTGTTAATGACTCTTGCAGTGATTGCTCAGCGCGTTGTTTTATTTTTAAAATCATCGCCGTAGCAATGTCTTCAAAGAAATTAATTTGCCCTTGCTTTAAGCCCACAGCGCCAAAGAACGACTTTGGCGATTTTACAAAATAACCTTCCTCAGGAAATTGCACATACTCGCTAATGGCTTCACGACCAATGAATAAGGTGTCATCTCCAGCTTGAATATCTAAATCTGATTTAATGCGGGGAATGGTATTTAGAAGCGCTTGACGCTCAGTTTTAAAATCGTGCTCAAATGAGCTGCCAGCAAGGTGTTTTGCGACAAAATCAACAACCAACGCACTGTGATGGGTATAAAGGGTTGATGGTAAATACTGTTTGCCTTGCTCAAGCGGTACTAAAGACACTTGTTGCTCGTTATCTAAAACACCGATTGCACAATTTGAACTACCATAATCAAAGCCTGCAAACATACTACCACCTATACATCATTAAAAAGGCCGCGAAATTTAACACAGTCGCGGCCATTTTTGAATGACGCTATGGCCTTTCGTGTAAAAAGCTGGCAAAGCGTGGCAAGCCATTTTTTGTAAAACCATGATATTTATAAGTAATCGTACTGCCAATCGCTGGAGGAGACTTTCTTTGCAGATCAGAAAATCCAGAGCCAATTTTAAATTCAATCCCTTCATTGTTGCGTACTTTTAGCGCCCCAAGCATATTTTTATATTTACCTTTTCCTGCTATGTGTTCAATAACAACAGCCTCAGCATCCAGGTAAGGCTTCAATTTTAACAGTACATTGCTGCGCCCCGCTGTGTGTTCCGCTTTTGCTAAGTGCAGCATAACGCCTTCGGCACCTTGTGCAATCAACTCATCCATAAACATACTAAGCTGTTGATTATTATCAAAGTGCTTCTGTTCAACTGCTTTTATATGGGGGCTATTTAGCTGTCTAACTAGCCGTGAATAGTTTTCATAGCGTTTACTAAATGGTAACTCGGCATTTGGCATATCGAAAATTAGATAGCTAACGGTCTGCCATTCGCTATCAACAGGTTGCTGCGATCGCACAATACCACTGACCTTGGCAAAATCTTGATGCTTGGTCCAAAGTTCACCATCCAACCATATATCAGGCAGTGGCGCAGTAAACCAGGTTGGAGCATTAATAGGGTTACCATTACGGGTAATTAATTGCTTACCTGTCCATATGGCACGTACACCATCATATTTTTCACTAACTAAATAGTCAGATACATTAACCTTTTCGGCTTCATAGACGTTTGCCAAAAGTACTGAGGGAGCTTGTTGAGCTTTTACTGAGAAAGCCAAAAGTAACGAAATTGCGCATACCAATGCACGAGTGAACATAACCATCATTGCTTCCTTGCAAATTTGTAAGTATTAACTGGTTATTACTGCTTAAAAATAACTGTTTAGCAATAGCCGTTTAATTATAGTTTAGTTTCTAGCCATTTATAAAATTCATGCAAATCACTAAACACCCCAGCCGCTTTGCTAAAATCATGCTCTTGGGTAAAGTGATTAGGCACTGCATACACAGCAACACCAGCGTTGCTAGCGGCTGTAACACCGGTAAACGTATCCTCGACTGCGACGGCTTCATTGGCTTTGATTTCTAACGTATCAAGAGCGAGTTGATATGGATCGCCAGCAGGTTTGGGATTGTTAACATCATCTTTGGTAACCACACAATCAAACCAATCAAAAATGCCGTAGCCTTTTAAAATAGGATAAGCTTCATCTTTGGCACTGCCTGTTACTAATGCCATTTTTACACCACTGGCTTTTACTTGCTCAAGCACAGCTTTTGCGTGCGGCATGAAAGTTGGTAAGTTTGTACTGACAAAACGGCCAAATGCAGCATATTTATCATCTGTTAGCTGCTCTGGACTGATGTTAAGTTGATAGTTGGTAACAACCTCTTTAGCTGCTTCAAGGGTTGGCCTACCAGAAAAGCGCTGACAAAACGTAGTCTCATCATATTGCACACCAAAAGGCGCTAATAAGTCGTTCCAAATATTAAAATGCACACTTTCTGAATCTACCAAAGTGCCATCCATATCAAACAAAACCGCTTTTAAAGTCATCCTCATTCCTTTTACGATCTAAAAACTAAAAGGTGCCTATGGCACCTTTAAATAATTCAATATAATTACTCGGTTAAGCCTGCCGGAGGTTCAGCAAACGCTTCTTCACCTGTTTCTACATCGACCAGCTCATAGCCTCGTTGCTTTCTAACTACTTTTAAAATCGGTTTAGAAAAAGCCGTTTTTAAACGCTCAGCATCTGCTTCTAGTTCTTCAACAGTGTGACCAAACGGAGCAGCTCCTGTTTCAGACCAATTGGTTACTTTACCATTGAGGTTATATTCAACTTCATGAATTTGATATT
This sequence comes from Pseudoalteromonas sp. Ps84H-4, assembly GCF_024124645.1. Lineage (NCBI taxonomy): Bacteria > Pseudomonadati > Pseudomonadota > Gammaproteobacteria > Alteromonadales > Pseudoalteromonadaceae > Pseudoalteromonas > Pseudoalteromonas sp. Ps84H-4. The sequence continues at coordinate 36,296 of NZ_JAMXSK010000007.1, forward strand.
GTGCCGCTTCATCCTTTGTTGCTTCACAAAAAATAACGCGGTAGTTCCAAAATCCAGCCATAGAAATTCTCTTCTCTTAAATTAATCCTGCCACTTTAGCAGTTACAAATGCGATTATAAACGAAAAAACCCGCTATACAGCGGGTTTTAATAGGCTTTTAATTTCAGCTTAGAAGAAGCTTACTTTGAACTCAGCACCGATGTAACGCTCTTCGTTCACCATTGCTGTGTTGTTATTAAAGTCGATAGCGCCGATTGATTGCTGCTCGTCGAACATGTTACGAACGAATGCTGATACTTCATATTCGTTGTCGCCTTCAGCCCAAGCATAACCTGCACGTAAACCAACTTCAGTTAATGGCTTGCCTTCAAACTCAACTGACTCATATAAGAAGTAGTTGATTTCGCTACGGTAAGACACGTCAGCGTAAGTGAAGAATTCACCGTCAGCAACTTCGCGGCTATAACGTAAAGTTAAGTTTGAGATCCACTCAGGTGCGTGCGGTAAGCTGTTACCATCAAGGACAGCTTGACCTGCGCTGTTTAATGAGTTTGTAACAGTACACTGTGCACATACGTCAACGGCTAAGTCTTTATCTTTAAGCTCAGTGTTGTTGTAGCTTAAGTTAAATGTAGCGTTTAGGTTGTCTGTTAATACCCACTCAGTGTCTAACTCGAAACCGTAACCAGTTGTCTTATCAGCATTAACTAAGCGGTTGAAGTTTGCACCACCACCTACAGCTGTTAATTGTTGGTCATCCATTGTGTAGTAGAACACAGTTGCATTTACACGACCTTGGCCGTCAAGTACGTCAGATTTGATACCTGTTTCGAAAGACGTCACAGTTTCAGACTCAGCAACAGTTACTTCGTCACCGAATAAGATACGACCTTGAATACTTGGAGCACGGAAGCTGTTAGCAACACGCGCGTACCAGTTTACGTCATCGTTGATCTTGTAGTTAGCAGATAAATCCCAGCTAACGTGGTCGTCACTTGGGTTTTCTGTAAGGTATAACGCACTACCACCAATTGGGCTTAAAGTACGGTCTGCTGAGAACTCTTTTTCGTCATCTGAGTAACGAAGACCCGCAGTGATTTTTAAGTCGTCAGTGATTGTGTAATCTAATGAACCGAATACCGCCCATGCTTTAGTATCTTGTTGCTGGATAACATAGCCGTTTAACTCACCTGGCGTTGAACCGTATGTATCGTAGCTGAAGTTTTCGATTGTTAACGCTTCGTCAAAGTAGAATACACCTACTTGGAAGTTAACGTCGCCAGCATAGTTGCTAGATAAACGAAGTTCTTGCGTGTACTGGTCTTGGTCAGGAATACCGTCAGCACTTTCAGAGTAGAATGGGATAAAACCAGGGCCCATATCTGGTAAGTAGCTTGCACCGTAACCACCGTCGATGTCAGCGCGAGAATAGATTTCAGCACTTTCCCATGCAGAGATTGACGTAAGAGTTAAATCGTTGATATCCCACTCAAGCTTTAAGCTTGCGCCTTGAGATTCAACTTGCTGTGTCGCACGAGAAGCAGCATCGTGGTAAACCACATCGTGCTCGTAGTTATCAGCTAAATCGTTTGTGCCTGCTTTGATAGCGTTACCACGGAATGCGATTGGTGTACCATCCATATCACGTACATGGTAGTTGAAAAGACCCGTGAAATCGTCGCCTTCATATAAGAATTGAACACGTGCCGCTTTCTCAGTGTAACCACCTAATACGTCATTTTGCTCAAAACCTGGTGCACGGTTATCGATATAATCGTCTTTTTCTTGCCAAAGAACAGAAACACGTGTTGATAAACGGTCTGTTAAGCCACCACCAACAGCACCTTCAAAATCAACTGCGCCACGGCTACCGTAAGAAACTGAGCCATAGCCATCAAATTCTTGTGATGGTTTTACTGTATCAAATTTAACAAGGCCTGCCGGTGTATTACGACCGAATAAAGTACCTTGTGGACCACGTAGAACTTCTACGCGTGCTACGTCAAATACAGGGAAACCTTTTAAAATTGCGTTCTCTTGAACAACTTCGTCTACAACTAGCGAAACTGGTTGAGAGGCATTTAGGTCAAAGTCAGTGTTACCTAGACCACGAACATAAAAGCGTGGGAAAGAACGACCAAACGAAGATTCGATTGATAGGCTTGGGATTTTCGCGTTCATAAAACGAATATCCATACCAGCTGAGCTATAAGCGTCTAAACTGTCACCTTGTAGTGCAGATACTGCTACAGGTACTTCCTGTGCATTCTCTACACGTTTACGTGCAGTGATTTGAATAACTTCTAATTGGTTGTTTTTTGCTGCTGGTGCTTCGTCTGCAGCAAGAGTTGAAAATGAAGTACCTGCTACGGCAGAGAACAACGTTGCATTGATAAGTGTTGCTAACGTAGATCTTTTCATTGCTTTCATGTCGGGTTTTAACCTTTTTTATGCACTCTTATTCAACGGTGATGATGTTGCGTCAATTCATTTGACGGGCTCGGCCAATTTTTCGCGCCTTGTAATAAGCTGCGCGGACCTCTTAATCGAGAGTGCAAAACGAGGTAAAGAGGCTGAACGAACGCTGACGATTATAACACTTTATGACACTTTTACTGCATTAAAAATTATAAATATACAAATTTTTTACAACAATTAGCGGCAACATCGCCGCATTTAGAAGATTTTATGCAATTATTTTTCAACAAAGCGGACATATGTCCTGTGCAAATAATCACGACAATGTGTAGGCGTTGTGTACAGATGAGAGCCACTTTCATTTAACCCTTTTTTAGTAACTATTCACCAACGCGCGCGAATTCTGGATTAGCCAATTCACAATTATGCTCATTTAATAATCCTAGAATAGCAAGGTTTAACTCTTCAATTACTTCCATATAAAATGCAAAGTCAACCGTTTCTACGTAGCTTAGTACATCAATTTGTAAAGCCCAAGGTGTAAACCCTTTAAAACGCACTCTACAAGGTTCAAATGCAATATGCTGGTGCTGCTCTAAAAGCTCACGAAGGGCTGTCATAAAAGCTTGTAAGTTTTGCTGTTGGGTATTAGCGCTAAGCATCAGTTTAGGTCGATAAGAAATACGCTCACGCTCAGAAATATTCTCAAGCTGCATATCAATAAATTTAGCATTAGCAACATATATAACAGAGCGATCAAGGGTGCGGATACGCGTAGCCCTAAGCCCTATTTCTTCAATCGTACCAAGATGATTACCAAATTTGCACAAACTACCAATTTTAACCGGAGCCGAAATGTAAATTGTAATAGCCGCTATAATGTTCTCGACTGTTTTTTGCGCAGCCAAAGCAATGGCAAGGCCGCCAATGCCTAAACCTGCTAATAAGGTTGTTGCATTGAAGCCTAGATTTTCAAACCACACAAATAGCAACGAAATAACGATCGTCGTTTTTACAACATTGCTAACAGGTCTCAATAAAAATACAGCTTGTGGTTTATCTTGATTTATAAAGCGTTGGCTTAACCTATGCTTTGCTAAATCAACAGCGCGCAAACACACCCACCCCCAGGCAATAAGTAACACAGTCGCACCATGAAATAGAGCCATCACCGCAATAGTGACATTAGACTGATCACTTAATGAACGTGACAGTAATACTGCAAGTAATAAACAAATAGGACCATTTACAAAGCTCAAGACGTCGTCTTCAACCGCTACCTTTTTATGTCCAAGCACAAAAGTAATTAGCCGAGTAATGACAATCGCTGCAACTAAAAACAACACAAATGAAAAAGCAAAATAGATCCATTGCCATAACATTACGCCTAAAAATTCTAAATCAGGCAAATGCTTATATAACCATTCCCCAATCAAGTTATAGCCAAACTCCTTGGTTAAAAGAGGTATTTGACTAACGGTAGCGTTAGAGATTTTCCAGATCCGGTTACCTGTTTTTTCATCGGGCACAAGCTGTAATAAAACCTGCACTTTTCCTTCAGATGTTTTAATTTCTCCCACTAAGTCGCGATAGCTTGGCACATCTTCTTTTTGCTTCCCTTTGGGTTTATTACTTAAGCTATCTACATCTACCCACAACGTGCGATCAAGCACGACTGAAAGGTTCTCTGCAAGTTGTAATTGACCTACAGCTAGCACCTCTTGCGGCAGGTTTCTGTAATCAAGGTAATTTTTCGCACGTTCAAAGTCACGGTTTCGAGCAGCTTTTAAGTAACCTTGCATGGCACTTCGTGGGGTGAGTCGATCAAAGGCATCAAATGGCTGATCATCATATTGTTCAACGCTGGGGTCAGCGACAGTGGTTGTTGCTTCTTCAACTTGAAGGGGGGACTTTTTTTCTTCTTGCTGTTCTTTGCTATCTTTATCGATGAGCGATTTCACGGTTACTTCAGGTGTTGTAGCGAATACTGGGTTAAAAAACAATGCCAATAACCACACCGATAAACTAGCTAAATATAGCGGAAACTTGTTAGCGCAACTCTTCACACATCATTCCTTGTTCGAAAAACATTAAATACGATTACAAATTTTATCCTATAAATTAGAGCATGGTTTGGATAACTGTACAAAAAATAATTAAATACCTATGCAAGCAGTCAGCTAAATGTTAGTTATAAAGGAACATTAGCAAAGGAAAAATATAATGCAGATCTCAAGTTCACTGATCCCTCATTGGTCATCTTTACTTATTCATGGGGCTATCGCCATTATCTTTGGTTTATGTGGTTGGTTTGCACCTCAAGCCTCTTTAGCCGTATTAATGTTTATATTTGCCGCTTACTTCTTTGTAGATGGTTCCATTCGAACCTGGCTTGCAATTGCATCTAAAAAAGACAACCCGCTTTGGTGGATGCTATTAATAGGTGGCTTGATATCAATTGCCGCAGCACTCGTTACTCTGTTTGCACCGAATGTGACTGCTATTTTAATGTTGTACTTTATTGCTGCGTGGGCAATTGCTATAGGGGTAATTGAAATTGCAATAGCCAGCAAACTTCGTAAAGAGATAACTAACGAATGGCTACTAATTGGCAGCGGTATTATTTCAATTATCTTTGGTGGTTACCTGATGTTTAACCCGGGTGCGGGCATAATTACCCTACTTTGGCTAGTTGCAAGCTATGCCATCGTGTTTGGTATTATGATGGTGTTGCTAGCCTTCAAGCTTAAAAAACTTAATGAACAAGCATAAAAAAAGCGGCTAAGCCGCTTTTTTTATTTTTGACTATTACGCCTTGTTAGGGCAATTTCACCATCGATATGAATATCGCGCTGTGGGAACGCAATGGTAATGTTGTTTTCAGCAAATACTTTATAAATGCTAAAACGCAGTTCACTACGCACTTGGCGAAGCGGTGCTTCTGATTCGGCACACACCCAAAAAATAGCGCTAAAAGTTAAAGAGCTATCTGCAAAGTCATCAAATAACACAGATGATGCCGGTGTTTTTAAAATGGCAGGATGCTCATCAAGAATTTGCTTCATCAGCTTTTCAACTAACACCACGTCTGAACCATAAGCAACACCAACATTCACAAATGAACGAGCATTACGGTCAATCAAGGTCCAGTTTGTTACAGTATTCTCTAGCAAGTGACTATTTGGTACTAGCATGTGCACACCATCGTTACGGCGAATACGAGTTGAACGAGTATTAATAGTTTCAACCACTCCTTTTGCTGTACCCACTTCTAAAAAATCACCAATACGAATTGGTCGCTCCCACATTAATATCCAACCACTAATAAAGTTATTGATAATGTTTTGCGCACCAAAACCAACACCGATTGCAATGGCACCAGAGACAAATGCAAACGCCGTTAGCGGAATATTGAGTACCTCAAGTGAAGTAAACACCAGCACCGCGATAGTTACAACAAGGTAAATACGGGTGAATAAATGAACTGTGTCTGGCCCTAGGTTTTTTGCCAACAATGCTTTTTTAATTAATCGACCTATCCATGTGACCACAAACCACATTAAAAACAGCACCAGAGGCACTTGAATTACTTTAAGTACGGTAATTTGCACGTCGTTATAGGTGAACAACACAAACGATAATGCAGATTGCAGATCAGCAAAGGTCATAAATTAACATTCCTGGTAAAAAGAGAGTTTGATTCAGTTTTGACTAAGTTTAGCACGGCATAATAGGGTAAAACTTGGTAAATACTAAGTTCTTTATGCGCAAAATGCGCTAATTATTAACTCTTTTAGCCCATAGCTGCTATATACATAGGTAAAGCTTGTAGGTTTAGCAGGCTTTGAATAGCACGAGGAGAACACAATGTCACAAATGACACTCACACAAAAACTTGCCACTTTACAACCACTGGTTGATTTAAACTTATTTGAATCAAGTCTAGAATATCGCAACCGCATCTTGAACTTACTTGCTGAACAAGAACAGACACTTGCACTAATCAATAAAGAATTTGGTAATGCAATGCCTGAAAACTTTGGTTCAGAGAAAAAGTTTGTGTTGGGCTACAACTGATCAATGCCAGTTAACTCTAACAAAAATCTAATTTGGCAATCAGCGCCATTTTCAATTTAAGCTAGCCATCACCTTTATTTGATGGCTTTTTAAACACTTTATCCCTGAATCACTCTTTTTTGCGGCATACTTACCTATTAAAGCGACAAACTTGCTTCTTTCTACTTATAAATTTGATAAGTTAGAGAAGATTTATCCACATTTTTGGAGCTCTCATGCGTAAAACCTTAGTAGCAACCACCATTGCTAGTGTTCTTTTATTATCTGCTTGTAGTTCACAACAAGCTGACACTCAAACTCAAGTTGAAACAGCCGCTGAAACACAAACAGCCAATGTTGAAAACATTCTTTTTAAGCCAAGCCCTTTACAGTACATGGCACCAGAGTTTGATAAGCTTTCGACTAAAGACTATGAGCCAGCGTTTGAAGCAGGGATCGCACAACAAAAAGCTGAAATTGCAAAGATTGCAAATAACCCAGAGCCAGCAACATTCGAAAATACCCTTGTTGCAATGGAATACTCGGGTGAATTATTAGACCGCGCTTCTGCGGCATTTTTTAATTTATCGGGTTTAATCTCTGACAGTGAGTACCAACGTATCGCCGCGAAAATGGCGCCGATTATGTCAGCTCACACTGATGACATTTACTTAAACAAAGCTTTATTTTCTCGCGTACAAAGCATTTACGACAATAAATCGTCACTAAATGCTGAAGATCAACGCCTTGTTGATTACTACTACAAAAAATTCGTTAACGCGGGTGCAAAACTAACTGAAGCTGAAAAAGCAAAAATGCGTGAAATAAACGCAGAGCTTGCCAAGCTTTCAACGATGTTTTCACAAAACATCTTAAAATCATTTAAAGAAGATGTGATTTTAGTTAAAGATAAAAGCGAGTTAGCAGGTTTATCTGAAGGCGAAATTGCAAGCCTTGCGGCAGCAGCCAAAAAAGCAGGTAAAGAAGGCTACATAATCACACTAGTGAACACGACTCGCCAACCTATCTTACAAAGCCTTGAAAACCGCAAGCTACGTGAAAAAATTTGGACTACATCTGCAACGCGTGCCCAAGCGACAAATGGCCCTATTATCATTAAAGAAACCAAGTTACGTGCAGAAAAAGCTGCATTGCTTGGCTATAAAGATTGGGCTTCATATGTGATGACTAACCGTATGGCACAAACAACTGAAAACGTTTACGGCATTCTTGATGATTTAGCGCCAAAAGCGGTTGCTAAAGCAGAAGCAGAAGCAGAACAAATCCAGCAAGTAATCAAAAAATCAGGTGAAACGTTTGCACTACAGCCATGGGACTGGGCGTTTTATGCTGAAAAAGTTCGTCAACAGAAGTACGACTTAGACCCAGCTTTAGTTAAGCCTTACTTTGAAATGCAGTCAGTGATCCATGACGGCCTATTCTTTGCGATGAATAAACTTTATGGTATTACGTTCAAAGAGCGTAAAGATCTGCCTGTTTATCACGAAGACGTGATGGTGTTTGAAGTATTCAATGAAGACGGTAGCGCTATCGGCCTGTTCTATATGGACCCTTATGCACGTGAAGGTAAACGAGGTGGTGCATGGATGAGCGCCTATGTTAGCCAAAGCGGTTTAAAAGGCACCAAGCCTGTGATCTACAACGCACAGAACATTCCTAAGCCAGCTGAAGGTCAACCAACACTCATGACTTTCTCTGAAGTAACAACGATGTTCCACGAATTTGGTCATGCTGTACACGGTTTATTCTCTGATGTTAAATACCCAAGCTTAGCGGGTACAGCGACTGCACGTGACTTTGTTGAATTCCCTTCACAAGCAAACGAAGACTGGAATATTGAACCGACAGTACTTGCAAACTACGCCAAGCACTACAAAACAGGTGAGCCAATTCCAAAAGAGTTACTTGCAAAAGTACTTGAGTCACAAAAGTTCAACCAAGGCTTCGATACTACTGAGTATTTAGCGGCGGCACTGCTTGATATGGAATGGCACTCATTTGGTGTTGATGCTGACATTACAGACGTACAAAAGTTTGAACATGATGCATTAGACAAGCACGGTATCGCGTACTACCCAGTACCACCACGTTATAAGTCTTGCTACTTTAGCCACACTTTTGCTGGGGGTTACTCAGCTGGTTACTACGCTTATCTTTGGACTGAAGTATTCGCAGCAGATGCGTTTGCACACATGACTGAACAAGGTGGTTTAACACGTGAAAACGGTGACAATTTCCGTAAAGAGATTTTATCTAAAGGTAACAGCCGCGACTTAATGCAAAGCTATATTGAGTTCCGTGGTCAAAAACCAACTACAGACGCACTATTAAAGCGTCGTGGTTTAGTTGAATAATCACACCGTTATTTAAAGTATGAGGGGCAACCCTCATACTTTTTAGTTATTGGATTAATTTTCACCCCACTTTTATTCCTATTCACCTCAAAGCAATTGTCAGTTAACTCGTTTTTGCTAATCTCAAAGAAAAACACGAGTTCACACATGAGAAACGCTTTACTTTTAGGACTTTGCTCAGCTTTAGCTGCATGTTCATCAACCCCAGATGAGCGCGCCGATATCGTGATAGAAAACGCCCAAATTATTGATATGCAAACTGGGGCTATCACAGCAAAGCAATCACTTGCCATTCGCGATGGGATCATCATCAAACGTAGTGATAAACCTTTAAGTAGCCAATATCAAAGCTCAACATTGGTTGATGCAAAAGGTCAGTATGTCATGCCTGGTTTATGGGATATGCATGTCCATTTTGGCGGTGGTGATGAGCTTATTGAAGAGAATAAACAGCTACTGCCACTGTATTTAGCCTATGGCGTAACAACCGTTCGTGATGCTGCGGCTGATTTGAGTGAATCTGTACTTAGCTGGCGTGAACAAGTAAAACAAGGTCAGTTAGTGGGCCCAACTATTTTTACCTCTGGCCCGAAATTAGAAGGTAAAGGGTCTATTTGGCCCGGTGATTTAGAAGTAGAAACAACCGCAGAAATGCATGCTGCAATGGATCTGTTAGACAGCATGGACGTCGATTTTATCAAAATTACCGACAGCGCTTTAACGCCTGAGCTTTACCTAAAGGCAGTAAAAGAGGTTAAAAAGCGGGGTTACCAAATTTCAGGTCATATTCCATTTTCGTTGTCTGTAACTGATGTTTCTAAGGCGGGTCTTGATGCGATTGAGCATATGACCTATATGCTTAAAGCTGCAGCTAAAAACGAAGCAGATATTTCCGCAAAGGTTGCCTCAAAAGAGCTAAGTTATCGCACTGCGCTGCCCATTATCACCGCGCAGTTTGATGAACCAACAGCCATTGAGAAATTTACAGTTCTTGCCAACAATGACACTGCAGTGGTGCCGACCTTGATTGGTGGCAAAATAACGGCTTACATTGATGAAGATAATCATCAAGACGATGCTTTTTTAGATTATTTGGGTAAAGGTTTAAAAGCAACTTACCAGTGGCGAGTCGATAGAGCTAACAAAGACACGCCCGCACAAATCAAACAGCGCAAAGAGCGTTTTGTTAAAACCGCACAGTTACTCCCTATCGCCCAACAAGCAGGTGTGAGTATTATTGCAGGCACAGATGCAGGCTTTTTAAATTCGTATATTTATCCGGGGCTTTCTTTGCACCAAGAACTGAGTATTTTTACTGAATATGGCCTAACACCACTGCAAACACTGCAAGCTGCAACTCTTGCGGGGCCTGAGTTTTTAAATAAACAACAGCAATACGGTGCACTTAGTGAAGGCAAAGTAGCCGATCTCATTTTGCTTTCAGAAAACCCACTTATTGATATTCGTAACACACAAACACTAAGCGGTGTTGTCTCGCACAGCACGTTTTACGATAGCAACGCACTCGAGCTATTAAAGCAACAAGCCAAAGCCTTTGTTGCCAGCCAACCCTAACCCCCCATTGCCCATGACCACGTATTATCCGTCATGGGCAATTTTAATTTTCAGCCATCTCATATACACTGCCCTTTTTTGCACATAACTCGAATAACATGACCTACTTATTTGCTGTAACCCTGCTTTGGGCCTTTTCGTTTAGTCTTATTGGTGTCTATTTAGCAGGCCAAGTGGATGCATGGTTTAGTGTGTTAATGCGCATTGGCTTAGCAACTTGCGTGTTTTTACCTTTTTTACACTGGCGTAAAACTCCTAAAGCCTTAGCACTAAAGCTCATGGCAATAGGCGCAGTACAACTTGGTGTGATGTACAGCTTTTATTACCATTCGTTTTTGTACCTTAGTGTGCCCGAGGTACTGCTATTTACGGTTATGACGCCACTTTACATCACCCTGTTAAACGATTTGCTTGAAAAACGCTTTAATGCCAAGTTTTTATTCGCCGCATTACTGGCTATTTTAGGCGCCGTTGCTATTCGCTATGAAGGCGTCGATGAAAACTATCTCATTGGTATGCTAATGGTGCAGGCTGCTAATATTTGCTTTGCCACTGGGCAAGTAACTTACAAACGTTTAATGCAAGATCAGCAACTCCCCCACTCTCGGGTGTTTGCTTGGTTCTTTATTGGCGCTTTAATTGTCGCACTGATTTGTTACGGCTTATTTGGTGATACCAGTAAGCTGCCCACCACAACGACACAATGGGGCGTGTTAATTTACTTAGGCACGATCGCTTCAGGGCTTGGTTATTTCGCTTGGAATAAGGGCGCGACTATTGTCAATGTAGGTGCCTTGGCTGTAATGAATAACCTACTGATCCCAGCAGGGATCATCGTTAACATTGTTATTTGGAACCGTGATGCTGATATCATCAAGCTTGCCATTGGCGCAGCGATTATCTTGTTAGCACTTATTATAAATCAGAAACTTAATAAAACTGCCATGGAGCAATGATAAGCTAAACTCTATTAGAGGAATGCTGTTATGCGCGCACTGGTTTTATGTTGTTTAGTTTTCATTATTCAAGGTTGTAAGAGTCTGCCTGATGAGCAGGCAGTGCAAGTTGGCGCTAGGCCTTACTATTTAATCGACAAGATGACAGATGGACCCTTAAAGCAGCAACTTGCGGCATGCGGTAATGGCCCTTTTTACAAAACTAATTTTGTAATTGGTCATCGCGGTGCCCCCATGCAGTTTCCTGAGCACAGCAAAGAGTCATATTTAGCCGCTGCAAGAATGGGCGCTGGCGTACTTGAATGTGACGTCGCCTTTACAAAAGACAAACAACTCGTGTGTCGTCATTCACAGTGTGATTTACACACCACTACCAACATTTTAGCGATTCCTGAGCTCGCAGCAAAATGCAGCCAACCTTTTACCCCGGCCAAAGACGGCCAACCAGCTCAGGCTAAATGCTGCACCAGCGATATCACCCAAGCTGAGTTTTTAACCCTAAAAGCTAAAATGGATGGTGCCAATGCAAATGCCAAAACGGTCGCAGAGTATATGCAAGGCACACCAAGCTGGCGCACTGATTTATACGCAAACAGTGGCACCGTAATGACCCACCAGCAAAGCATTGACTTATTTAAATCACTAGGTGTAAAAATGACGCCCGAGCTAAAAAGCCCAGAAGTCAGCATGCCATTTAACGGTTTTAGCCAGCAAGATTATGCGCAAAAAATGCTTGATGAGTATCGAGCTTTAGGTGTGAATAGCCAAGATGTTTATCCGCAATCATTTAATCTTGAAGATGTGAAGTATTGGCTAAACAATCACCCTGAATTTGCAAACAACAGTATTTATCTTGATGGCAGAGATGAGCAAGCACACTTTGATGCGATGGATGAAACAACCTGGCAACCATCAATGCAGGCTCTGTATAACGATGGAGTACGCATTATCGCACCGCCAATGTGGATGCTTTTAAGCCTTGATGAGTCAGGTAAAATTGTGCCTTCGCTTTATGCTATTAAAGCTAAACAAGCCGGGCTGAACATCATTACTTGGAGTTTAGAGCGCTCTGGTCCATTAGATAATGGCGGGGGTTATTATTACCAGTCAATTGCCAGCGTGATTAAACAAGATGGGCAAATGATGAATGTGATAGACGTCCTTGCTAAGCAAGTGGGTGTAATGGCCATTTTCTCTGACTGGCCTGCTACTCTTACCTATTACGCAAGCTGTATGCAGTACCCTGCCTCAAAGAAATAACTGAGCATCAATAAATTTCAAGGGCTTTGACTCGTCCAAAAGGTGGGGCTGAGGTATTATTAGCTAAACCGATTTTACAAGGATTAACATGATTATTCAGCACCATAGCCACGACATAGCAACCAACACAGGCGCAATGCGCACCAGCATTTATCGTCCTGTAGAAGAAGGTAAATACCCGTGTGTTATTTTCTATTCTGAGATCTTCCAAGAAACAGCGCCGATTGCGCGCTCTGCTGCAATACTTGCTGGTCATGGCTTTGTCGTATTAGTGCCAGAAGTTTTTCATGAGTTAAATCCTATTGGGACGGTACTTGCCTACGATGATGCAGGTAAAGACAAAGGCAATGCCGACAAATGGGCAAAACCGCTTGAGAGCCATGACTCAGATACTGACGCTTTAATTGCATTTGCGCGTCAGCAAGATTACTGCACAGGAAATGTAGGTGCCATGGGCGTATGTATAGGTGGTCACCTTGCATACCGTGCTGCATTAAACCCAAGTATCAAAGCCGCTTTTTGTTTATACGCAACAGATATACACAGCGATACCTTACCAGCACAAGCAGATAATAACTCATTTGAGCGCATGGCAGATATTAAAGGTGAAATTCATTTTATTTGGGGTAAACAAGACCCACATGTACCAAAAGAAGGCCGCCTTAAAATTTACCAACAAGCGGTGGCAACAGGAATTAATTACCAGTGGCAAGAGGTTAACGCCCAACATGCGTTTATGCGCGACGAAGGCGACCGATACGACCCAGCCCTTGCCATCAGCATGTATCAACAAGCCGTTGCTTTATTTAACCGCACACTTGTTTAAATCGTCATAGTGGCTACTTGATTAGTAAAATAATCTTTCAAGTAATCAAGTAAAACCCGCAATTTTTTACTTCCCGCCGCCCCTGGCGGGAATACGCCATAAAGTTCAATATCGGCAGTTTTGTAATCATCTAATATTGTGCGTAACAATCCCGCTTTGATCCTGGGTAGCGCATCATAAACTGGGATCTTCGCTAAGCCATGCCCAGCTTCAACAAAGGCAGTTCGCGCAGCAGCATTATTGGTACTTATGCCACCACTAACAGGCACCTCATAGCGGCGCTTGTCTTTTTCGAGTGTGACAATGGCACTACTTGGTTGATACACCACCCACGTATGCTCAGCTAAATCGGCAATGCTCTTTGGTATAGGGTATTTTGTAAAGTAATCGACTGAGCCACATATGCAGGTCGCCAGACTTGCAAACTTAGTGGCTTGTAGATTTGAGCTCTCAAGGGCTACGCCTCTAATCGCTAAGTCATAGCCCTCTTTGATGATATCAACCACATCATCACTGAGCTGTAAATCGATATCAATTTTTGGATACAAACGCTTAAACTGGGCCAGTGCCGGTACCACAAGTTGTAAGCCAACATTCACCGGACAACTCAATTTAATAACCCCAACGGGCTCACTCTTTAAGTTTTCAAGGTGTAAGTTAGCAGCCTCAGCATGCTCAGTGATAGCCTGACAACGTTCGTAATAAGCCATTCCTGCTTCGGTGAGGGTCATGGTGCGCGTTGAGCGATTAAGTAACGTCAGCTTTAATTGCTGTTCTAATTTCTTTAAGTGGTAACTGACAACGGCCCTTGATAAACCAAGTTGTTGAGCCGCTTTAGTTAAGCTGCCTTGCTGCACAATATGGGCAAACACCACCATGCTTTTTAATTGCTCAAACGATACTTTCATACAAACTCCTAATCTAACCTGAATAATTGTATCAATTATTAAACCAATGAAGTCAAATTTATCTGCGTTGTTTAACTCGATTTTCACCCCTATAGTGTTATTAACGATGTTTAATAAGCAAAAAAGGGATTCACTATGTCAGCTAAGAAAATTTTAATGGTACTTACTTCACACGATGAGCTTGGCGATACCGGCCATAAAACGGGCTTTTGGGTTGAAGAATTTGCCGCGCCCTACTACGCCTTTATTGATGCTGGTGCAGAGGTAACTTTAGCCTCTGTTAAAGGTGGCCAACCTCCTATTGATCCAAACAGTGCGGCACCTGATGCTGCAACTGATGCTACAAAACGCTTTGATCAAGACAGCGCAGCACAAACCTTAATGGCTAATACAAAACCTCTGGCTGACGTAAAAGCCAGTGATTACGATGCGGTGTTTTACCCAGGCGGCCATGGTCCGTTATGGGATTTAGTTGATAACCAAGATTCGATCAATTTAATTGAGCAATTTCTTAATTCAGATAAGCCAGTAGGTGCAGTGTGTCACGCCAGTGCAGTATTACTTAATGCGAAAAATGCAGCTGGTAAATCTGTTGTGTTTGATAAAAAAGTAACTGGCTTTAGCAACTCAGAAGAAGACGCTGTACAACTTACCAATGTAGTGCCATTACTTGTTGAAGATGAGTTAATCAAACAAGGTGGTCAGTATCAAAAAACCGATGATTGGGGCGAGCTTGCGATTGAAGATGGCCTACTAATCACAGGGCAAAACCCAGCAAGTTCAGAGCTTGCTGCGAAAAAACTACTTACCAAATTAGGTTAACCCAAGCCTTTAGTAAACACCTTGCTTAGCAGGGTGTTTACCTTCACTTTTAATAAGTTATACTCATTCGGTCACCTTGATTTAAGAGCTTCTCATCATGACTGAAAAAAATGCTGTCAAACTTCCTCCTATCAGTAGTAAGCGATTCGCCATTTTAGGCATTATGCTGGTGTGCTTGGTACTGCAAATAATTAATACCCTACCCGGCATCAAATTGAATGGTTTAGGGATTTTACCAAGGCAAATGTCAGGTCTATCAGGGGTGATTTTTGCGCCATTTTTACATGGTGGCTGGGCACACCTTTTTAGTAACCTAGTGCCATTTACTATTCTCGGCTGGCTAGTTTGCCAATTTAGCGTAAAACGCTTTTGGCTGGTGTTTGCAGGCACAGCGCTTATTGGTGGATTACTAGTATGGCTATTTGGCCGCAGCAACATTCATGTTGGACTAAGTGGTGTTATATACGGTTTATGGGGCTACTTAATTAGCTACGGCATTATGCACCGTTCATTCAAAGCCATTTTAATCAGTATTGCGGTTGTTGTGTTATACAGCGGCCTAATTTGGGGTGTATTCCCGCAGCGCATCCATATTTCATTCGAAAGCCATTTATTCGGCGCAATTAGCGGCGCATTCATCGGCTATATTATGGCAAAACGTGATAAACATAAGAATCTGAAGCTTTAAACTTAAAGCTTCTAGCTTCTCAGCTTCATTGTCACCATTACAACACCATGGTCGGTGCTTTGATCATCATAGGCAAATTGCGGGTTGATCAAGTGCTGATCGTAGGTGTGATAATCCACCACTTCAAAAAAACTGCTCTGAAACCCGGCATCAAACTCTCGAGATAACAAAATATAATCAAACACTGAGCTGCTACTGCCAAAATAGTGGGTTGCTTCTCTATCATTTTCGATTACAACATGGCGCTGATACAGTTGCCAACTATCTTGTAGTTTAAACTCTGAACGAGATGGGCTATTTTGCCTATGACCGCTAAAGCGAAGATGATCAGCTATCAGGTGGTTAAGCACACCATCGTGTAACTCATTATTAAAATCCCCCATTACAATCACCGGGTTATTGCTGTGCGCTCTGCGTTTAATAATTTCAACGAGTAACAATACGGCTTCACTGCCACGCTGTATGCTGGATGCCCAGCGCCCAAGAGCTTGTGATTTTAACTGCATAACTAAGTTTTGCTGTTCACTGTGGCTTTCATCATCCTGATGATGGAGCATGCTGCGCTTTGATTTAAAGTGCACCACATAGCAATCGACGTGCCCTAAGTGAGGTACTTCAAGTGTCGCACGAATAATGCGGCGACTAAAGTTGAAATTAGCGCTCAAGCCCATCGCTAAAATATCATCTTGCTCTGCCTCAACATGACTGACAGCAACAACTTTATAGCGTGAGGCAATGGCCACAACCGGATCGCGATAAATAAAGTCATCAATCACCGTTGGCTCATCAACCACTGCAAAATAAGGGTAACCCTCTGCGTTAACTTGTTGTTTTAGTTCATTGATACTGAACACTTCTTGAAAGCCAATAATATCTGGCTGCTGATTTTTAAGGTAATCGGCCAACCAGCGCTGCTTTTTGGCCCACTGCTCAGCGCTATAAATGCGCTGAAAATCATAAAATGCGTCAGGTGGCGCTAAATAATTATATAAATTAAATGTTGCGACCTTTAATTGATTATAGTCTGTCACTTATGTCCTTGTTCATATAGCCATTCGCGAGCGATTGTTGCATCTTCAAAGTACTTAACTTCGCCACTGGTAAACCAATTACCAACTTTACTAGCAACTTGTTGCCATTTTTTATTACCCAGTACCGCAATGCGACAAAACTCTTTGTTATGTTTTAAGCCAAATTTAAAATCATCCCACGCCGCTTGTAATTCCCATCCTTCAAGCTCTGTTATATCTACAAACACTCTCATTTTGACCCGAGGCACCGAAGCAAGTGCATTATCAACCAGTGGCGTTAAGGTCGAATAATCGTCGTGAGTCAATTTACCCACCACTTTTAAGGTAAGGTAAAAGGTTGTGCCTGTTCGCTCTAAACCAATAGCTAAGCCATGCTTTTTCATAACAGCCTCCTGAAAATTATTTAAACTTAACAAGTTAACAATATCGACATAATACTATTTTATAACTCTACTTCCCTTGCTTAGGTTGATCAACTAGGATGGTAATCTCGTAATAACATTCATTAAAGCACAATTTAGGGAGTTTCAATGAGTAATACCGACAGTTATACGCCACCTAAAGTGTGGCAATGGGATGCAGAAAACGGTGGTGAATGGGCTAAGACTAATCGCCCGGTCTCAGGTGCGACCCACGAACAAGACTTGCCCGTTGGTAAACACAACCTTCAACTCTACTCACTTGCAACACCGAATGGTCAAAAAGTCACCATTATGCTCGAAGAGCTATTAGAGCTAGGTATTGATGAAGCCGACTACGATGCATTTTTAATTAAGATCGGCGATGGTGATCAATTCTCTTCTGGGTTTGTTAGTGTAAATCCTAATTCAAAAATTCCAGCCTTAATGGATCACAGTACTACACCTGTTACTCGCGTGTTTGAGTCAGGGGCTATTTTACAGTACTTAGCAGAGAAGTTTGATGCACTGATCCCAAGCGATCATACTAGTAAAACAGAATGTCGCAATTGGCTGTTTTGGCAAATGGGTTCTGCCCCCTACTTAGGCGGTGGTTTTGGCCATTTTTATAGCTATGCACCTTATAAAATGCAGTATCCGATTGACCGCTTCACAATGGAAGTTAAACGTCAGTTAGACGTGTTAAACCGTCACCTAAGTGACCATGATTATATGGCGGGCAGTGAATACTCAATTGCCGACATTGCTATTTGGCCTTGGTATGGCAGCCTAGTGCTTGGCTATTTATATGATGCAGCTGAGTTTTTAGATGTCGAGTCATATAGTCATGTAATACGCTGGGCAAAACAAATCGAACGTCGCCCTGCCGTAAAACGTGGTCGCCGAGTAAACCGCACATGGGGTGATGAAGCTGAACAATTAGCTGAACGCCACTCTAAAGATGATTTTTAAGGGCTTAACGGCCCTTTTTCATAAATACTAACTATATGAAAAAACTCAGCAAAGAAGACATATACCAACGCCTTAGTAACACCGAAGATGCCCGTGCCTGCAAAGCAATTGATGAGGCGGCTTGTAAAGTCGTACCCGGCAATTTTATTACCTTATTAGTGAGCCAACTATTTAGTAAGTTTGCCGACGCCTTGTTAAACCCAAAGGTAACCCTGCCTTGGCTGTTACAAAGCATTAATGTGCCGAGCAGTTTTATTGCTTGGCTTGTGCCCATTCGTGAATCAGGTTCTATGTTGCCACAGCTAGCGATAGCAAGTGCCATTCGTAAGCTGCCCGTCAGAAAGTGGGTGTGGGTAATTGGCGCGATTGTGCAGGCTTTGTGTATTGTGGGCATGTTGGTTTGTGCTTTAACGCTGCAAGGTACAAACGCTGGGTTTGCTATTATTGCTCTTTTGATTGTTTTTAGCCTTGCTCGCGGCTTTAACTCTATTGCTGCAAAAGATGTATTAGGTAAGGTTATTCCTAAACAACAGCGCGGAGGTATAAGTGGTCTTGCTGCCAGCTTTGCCGGATTTGCAACACTCACCTTCGGTCTTGGTTTGTGGTATCTACAAAGTCTTGGTTATGAGAATGGAGTGTATATTGCACTGATGCTAGCTGTGCTTATGTGGGTTTTCGCAGCGCTTAGTTACAGTCGTATTAAAGAATACAAAGGCGCAACCGAAGGCGCTGAAAACGGCTTGCTACATGCTCTTAAAAAACTAAAACTGCTTTACCAAGACAAGCAATTTGCACATTTTATAATTACTCGTGCATTGTTATTGTGCTCGGCCTTAAGCGCCCCTTTTTATATCGTACTTGCCAGTGAACAAGCTTTCGACTTTTCATTGCTTGCTACGTTTATGGCGCTATCAGGACTAGCAAACTTAGTATCCGCTCCTATTTGGGGTAGGCTCAGTGATTTGTCTAGTCGCCGCGTTTTAGTGCTTGCTGCGATACTCGTTACTTTTAATGGCTTTGCTGTTTATTTGGTTGCTTACTTAAGCCCATCCACTCTCAATGAGTTTTGGTTATTACCACTGTGTTATTTTTTACTCACTGTAGCTCATCAAGGAGTACGCCTTGGCCGTAAAACCTATCTTGTTGATATGGCAGAAGGTAACAAGCGTACAGACTATGTCTCTGTTAGTAATACAGTGATCGGGGTTATCTTACTGTTACTTGGCAGCGTTGGCTTACTAAATGCGTACTTAAGCACCGCCGAGCTTATATTATTTTATAGCCTTTTAGGCTTGGTAGGCGCTATTAGTGCTTGGTTTTTACCAGAAACTTAATTCAAAAAGGCGACCGAAGTCGCCTTTTATCTTTAGTTTTTCAAATTCTTATCGAAGAACTCTAAAAACGCTTTCAATGTTTTAATTCGATACGGCTGATGCGACAAGTAGTGGTCACCATCTTCAAGCTCAATATAGGTAACGTCTTTGCCTTCGTCTTTAAGCTCATCTTCCATTTCTCGACTATGATAAACAGGTACCACGTTATCATCAGAACCATGAACGAGTAACACTGGGCGATTAATTTGTTTTGCAAAATTAACTGGCGAGACCTTTTCTAATTTATCGCCATCAGTACCAAATTGCTTACGCACAATTTCTTTATTGGTGAAATATCGTGCCTTACTAACAATACGCTCAAGATCGGTGACACCAGCAAAGCTGGCTGCACATTTGAATGTTTCTGGGTGTTTAACCACTGCCATTAATGCAGCATAGCCACCATAACTTGCTCCACCAATACAGATTTTATCTTTATTAGCGATACCTTCACCAACAAGCCAATTCGCGGCATCTTGCAAGTCATCTTGCATTTCTTTACCAAAACCTTGTACAGCAGCCATTTCAAATTCATGACCATAACCACTTGAACCACGAAAGTTTGGTTGTAGCACTGCATAACCATTATAGGCAAGCAACGCAGTCCAATAGTCAAAGTCTGCGTAATCACGAGCCATTGGTCCGCCATGTGGGAACACAATGGTAGGCAATTTATCACCTTTTTTATAACCCACAGGTAAGGTTAAATACCCTTCAATAGTTAAACCATCACGGGCTTTATAACTGATTTTCTTTTTACCGCTGTAAACTGTGTCATCAATATCCGGAAATGCCGATACAAATACTGTTAACTCGTTCGTATCACGGTTACCTAACATATAGGTGCCGGGGATTTGCTCACCTGTAACCAAAACCACATATTGACGTTGATCTTTGCTGGTATCAATAATATCAATATCAAACTTATCTGCTGGCAGTACAGCGCGTAAGCCATTATAAAGGTTGCTTAAATCTTCATCCCAGTAATGGATCCCCTCATCAAGCTGTGAGTGAGTAAACCCTGCGACTTCACCAGTTAAAGGTGAATAGAATATATGACCGTCGAAGTCAGAGTTATCATCGCTAAACACTAACTCTTTTTTCATGGTCGTTAGGTTCATTTTATAAAGCGCATCGTAGCCATCTTTAAGTGCTTTGTAATAAATAATATTAGGGTCTTTATCAAAGCCCAAAACACTTACTACATCAGGGCTAAATGCTTTATATTTGAATAATGTTTTACGTTTATCTCTATCTTCGTCATATAGAATATATTCAAATTCGTCTTCATCCATTTTAAGGGCAATACGTACATTGCCTTGGCGGTCAATAATCCAATCGGTAACTTTGTTGAATGAACGCTGCACTTTCTTTTTACGAAGTGTATATAAATCAAGTTCATACACACCTGGCGCATTAGCAAAATCAAAGTCACCTTGAACTAAGATTTTGTCTTTTTTACTCGGTAAAAAACTGATGACCTGATCGCCAAATTGCGGTTGGCGCTTGTCACGATTAAAGTCTGCTTCATTGGCTGATCTAACTTTGCCTTTATCGTTAATGTTATAAGCATACATAAAAGTTGTTGAATATTTTGGGCCACCAAATTGACGTTGGATACGGCGTGCACCTATCAACAAAACTTCATCATTCGCCCACTCATACCAATCAAAGAAAATAGTGTGGTTATCTGAGCGGATCAGAGAGTTGACTTCTTCTGTTTTACGGTTATAAACCGTTAACACCAACTCTCCATTTACATTTCGAATAAACGATAGATGACTACCATTTGGTGAGAGCTTTACTTGACTAAAAGCCCGTAAAGAGGCGAATGATTCTACAGGGAGTTGCGTGTTTTCAGCAGCACGGGGCATTAAGCTTAGTACCGCAAATAGTGAAAGCAGTAAGTACTTCATCATAAAGTCCATTTCATTTTTTACTGTTCCTAAATAATAACATTAAAAGAAAATAAAAGACTATGTAAGAAATTTCACCTCTGACAATCATTCGTTTAAAACGAACAAAGTACTCGATTAAAAGCATTATTAATTTATTTTTTGCTAATTATAATGACTGCACAAATTCAGTTTTCTTAGGTGACATGATGAAAAAAGTACTTGTGTTAAATTCATCTTTAAATGGTGAACAAGGTAATTCAACCAAGCTTAGCCAACAATTTGTTGAGCAGCTTGCTAACAACCAACAAATTTCAGTAACAACTCGAGATTTAAGCGACAATGCCATTGCTCACTTAACGCAGACAGAAATGGCTGCCTGGATGACTGATGCAAACGAACGCAATGATGAACAAAAAGCACTTGCTGCAATATCTGACGATTTAATCGCTGAACTTAAGGACAACGAGTTAATCGTTATTGGTATGCCAATGTATAACTTTGGTATTCCTTCGACATTTAAAGCTTGGATTGATCGTATTGCCCGTGCAGGTATTACCTTTAAGTACACTGAGCAAGGCCCTGTAGGTTTAGTTGAAGGCAAAAAAGTAGTGGTACTTGCAGCGCGTGGTGGTATCTATCAAGGTACCGACATGGATACACAAACTAAATACTTAAAAGATGTACTTGGTTTTGTAGGTATGACTGACGTTCACTTTATTTATGCTGAGGGCCTAGCGATGCCAGACGCAGAGCAAAGTCTAGAAGCAGCGAAAAACGAAATCAACACATTTGCTGCAGCACTATAATCAGCAAAGTATAAAAAGCGGTCATCATGACCGCTTTGTGATTTATGCTGTGACCGATAACAGCGAATCACCTTCAGATAAAGCAAACTTTTCTTGCACAGTGGCAAAAGCCGCTTCTTTATCTACTCTCCTTATTGCTAAGAATATTGCGCTAACAGCGAAGTTACTAAAACATAAAGAGCAAATAAACGCTTCATAGCGACCCTCTTAAGTTATTTATGACTATAAACATAATCTGATTGCCATCAAAAAGTGTATAAGCAATACGCTAAAAATTTGGAAAGTGTGTGGATCGTGTAACTCATTAATCGAAGATAGGGATTGCTTCGTATATAAGAAGCATTTATTTCACTAACTTCAACATTATGGCAAGCTCAAATAAGCAAAAAGTGAATCTTGTTTGGTTCAAACGTGACCTAAGACTTTCTGATCATCAACCACTTGCCAGTGCGATTGCATCAGACCTGCCTTGCTTACTTATTTATAGTTTTGAGCCCCTACTACTCGAAGACCCCCATTACAGCTTAAGGCACTGGCGTTTTGTTGCTCAGTCACTTAAAGACATCAACCAACAGCTCGAAAAATACAACGCTGAAATCGCCATTTATAATCAACAGATGATTACAGTGCTAGAAACACTCAATGACGAGTTTGAAATTGCTGGAGTTTATAGTCATGAAGAAATTGGGCTTTACAACACTTTCGAGCGAGATAAACAAGTAAAACTCTGGCTAAATAATAAAGCTATTCCATGGCATGAAACGCCATTAGGAGGAGTAAAACGAGCACGACCAAAACAGTTTGATTGGCAAACTCATTGGCACGAGGTGATGAACCAACCTCTCGTAAAACCAAATTGGCAAGCTTTTAAAGCCGTACTACCTAATAATTATCAAGCAGCAGAGTGTTTTGACGATTTTCTAAACCACGATCCTCAGTTTCAATATGGCGGCCCTCATGAAGCAAGAGCCTGTCTTAAAAGCTTTATAGAACAGCGAGCTAAAGGCTACCAAAGCGGTATTTCAAGCCCATCAAAAAGTAGAGATTCATGCTCAAGACTCTCTCCATATTTAGCATGGGGGAATTTAAGCCTAAGACAGGTTTATCAAACATTGAGATACTACCTACCAAAACAACCTAAAAGTTGGCGACGTTCATTGCATGCCTTTGAGTCACGATTACATTGGCATTGCCATTTTATGCAAAAGTTTGAAACTCAATGCAGCATGGAGTTTGCTCCGCAAAACACAGGCTACCAGCACTACCCTTATCGCGATGATGATCACCTTGATGAGCACCTAAATCGCTTTGAGCAAGGCCAAACAGGCATTCCTATTATTGATGCCTGTATGCGCTGCCTCAAAGCAACTGGTTACATTAATTTTAGAATGCGCGCTATGTTAGTCAGCTTTATGACCCACCATATGAACATTCACTGGCATCCTGTTAGTTTAATTTTATCGCGTTATTTTTTAGATTTTGAACCGGGAATTCATTACCCACAAATCCAAATGCAAGCAT
The DNA here is from genome assembly GCF_024124645.1 of Pseudoalteromonas sp. Ps84H-4. NCBI lineage: Bacteria > Pseudomonadati > Pseudomonadota > Gammaproteobacteria > Alteromonadales > Pseudoalteromonadaceae > Pseudoalteromonas > Pseudoalteromonas sp. Ps84H-4. Next base: position 60,180 of record NZ_JAMXSK010000007.1, read on the forward strand.
CGGTCACAGGAACCAACATCATTCGTTTATATAACCCAATAAAGCAATCTGAAGATAAAGACCCAGATGGCATATTTATTAAAACATGGTGTCCTGAGCTTAAAGAGCTGCCTGTAGAAGATATCCACCAGCCATGGCAACTGCCGCCAATGGAAGCTTTGTTTAATAACTTTAAACTAGGCGAAGACTACCCCGAGCCTATGGTCGATATAGAAAAGGCTGCCAAGCAAGCACGTGAGCGATTATGGTCATTCCGAGAACGTGATGATGTAAAACGCGGCACAAAAGCCGTACTGCGTAAGCATGTGATTAGCCTAAAAAGGCAACGTCATGGCACATAAAAAACTTAATTTACCCAGCAAAACCTGTCCCGTATGTGACAGGCCATTTGTGTGGCGTAAGAAGTGGCAACGAGACTGGCAGCATGTTAAATATTGCTCTGAGCGTTGCAAGCGCGAAGCGAAAAGAAATATTGGCGTTTAAGTTGCAACTATATCGTTAACTCATACTTTTCGGCACGAAACCCTGAAAGCTTTTCACGGTCGCCGAAAAATTTACAAAGGAGATGACGATGACGATTAAAAAATCTGCACATACAAGTTGGTCTGGTGATATTAAATCTGGCAAAGGCTACATTTCTAGTGAAAGCGGTGCACTTGATAAACAGCCATTTGGCTTTAACACCCGCTTTGAAGGCAAACCGGGCACTAACCCCGAAGAACTTATTGCTGCTGCTCATAGTGGTTGTTTTAGTATGGCGCTGTCGCTGGCACTAACCGAAGCAGACTTTGTGGCTGACGACATAACCACCAAAGCAACCGTTAGCCTAGATGAGGTTGACGATGGCTTCGAAGTAAGCCACATTGAACTTGATGTTAGTGCGAAAATAAAAGAAATTTCGAGCGAAAAATTTGAGCAACTTTGTGAGCAAACCAAGCAAGGCTGCCCTATTTCAAAACTCATGAATGCTGAGATATCACTCACCACAAAGCTTAATTAATCCCGTTCGGCCAAGCACTGCTTGGCCTTTTCATATTCTAACAGGCCCACAACACTTTATTACAATGTAAATTCCTGCTTGTTGTATTATCTTTATGAAACAAAAACCAAATACAACAAGGATATGTATGTTTAAACAACTAGCCCCTATTGCACTTGCAACGCTCGCTTATTCAAGCTATTCAACAGCAGCAACAGAGCAACAGGTGAGTAAACAGTGGTTCAATAGTATCAATTACACTCACGTAGAACATGACAGATATAGCTTTAATGGCTACCAATTAGCAAGCCATTATTACTTTGAAGAGCAGCAGAGCTCAGGTGTGCTCGATGATTATGGCTACCTAGATACAGATTCAAACATCCTAGTCAATTACTCAGGAGGAGACTATTACAATGACATTGGTATATTTGGCGAGTATTTTTTAAATAACTGGTTTGCTGTAGCCGATATAAGGGATGTGAGGGATTTAGACAATTACACTCTAGGTATAGGCTACTTATTTGCCGATGCCTTAAAAGTTTCTGTAAATAGGGATGTGCGTGAATATGGTGATGATTATTTCCGCTTGAAAGCGCAGTATAACCTCCAAATCAACGATAAGGATTACCTTGGTTTTAGCGCAGAAACAGATGATGAACTCGACGTTTGGAATCTCTCGGCCAGATACTTTAATCACTTAAGCGGCAGCCATTACATTACCGTTGATGTTGGCCATCAAGACAGCGTTAATGATTCAGCAAGTAATGCCATGATCAGCTATTACTTTGGCGAACACTATGCCATAGGTGCAGGTTTGGATGATTCGGAACTCGTTTTACAAGGTAAGTACTTTATTAATGATAAATATTATTTAACCGCTAATTACACTGAAAGCGGCTCAGCTGAACTCTACAACCTCAAGTTTGTTGCCCAATTCTAAACAGAAATGAGTCAACAGTTTTAAACAAAAACGCCGCTATAAAGCGGCGTTTTCAGTTTATAGAATTACATATTACCTAGCTTCATCATCATTGCAGTATACATTTTTAAGTTCAGCGCTAACTGCTCTTCGGTAATAAACTCATGTTCTGAGTGACCAGTGTACTTTTTACCTGGCATTGATGGACCAAATGAAACAGCATTATCAAATAGCTTAGCATTGGTGCCACCACCGATTGACACAAAGCCCGCGTCTTTATCGCCCGTAAAATGCTTAAAGATATCAAGTAAAGCTTGGGCGTGAGGTGCACCATCTAACAGCATTGGCGTACCAATTACCACTTTTGTGTCTTTTAAAGTGACATTATTAGTGGTTTGCCAAGCGCTAAGTGCTTCATTAATTTGCTGTTTGAGCACAGCTTTTTGTTTACCAACAGGACGGCGCATATTAACCGACAATTTAATATCGTTACCATCGCGGCTTAATAACGTTGGCGAAACAGTCATCGGCCCCATAAAATCATGCTTGTAAGCAATTTCACCGAATTGCGCGCCATATAAATCAAGGCCAATTAGCTGATTAATAAACTCAATTGCTTGACCATCGCTATTGTTCTCAAGATCAATACCTTTAAAGATTTCTGCAAGGTACGCAATGGCATTTTCACCCGCTTCTGGCTCAGATGAATGTGCTGAAATCCCCTTCACTTGCACTAACAAGCCATTATCTTGCTCTGTCATCGCCACTTTTACGTTTTTAAGCTTAGCGACATTGTCGTGTAATTTAGCTACTGTCGCAGCATCGGCGTTATGCACAAGCACACTGGCATCTTCAGGGATTTGGCTAACAAAAGCACCGCCTTTTAAATTACTTACATATAAGCCTGTTTTTGCAGAGGTTGCTGAAAAAGTCGGCGCAATTAAGCTCCAGCCTTTTTCTGCAACAACCACAGGGTATGAAGCATCAATGGTGACAGCATATTTTGGTTGCTGATAGGTTTTCATAAACTCTTCGAGTGGTGCCCAGTCAGACTCTTCAGCAAGGTAAACCATTAATTCAATGCGGTTATTTAAAGTAATGCCGTTATCTTTAATCGCCTTCATTGCATGCAATGCTGTGGCAATAGCACCTTTATCGTCTTCTGTACCACGGGCAATTAGCTTTCCAGGTTCAGAGGTTTTATCCATTTTAAATGGGCTTTGCTGCCATTTACTGGCATCGGCTGGTTGCACATCACCATGGGTTACTATGGTTACTTTATCAGCTTGGTTCCCCATGCCAATTAACACTGTGTAGCCTAAATCTTGATAATCAAAACCAAACTGCGCCGCTTTCATTTTTAAGAATGACTTAAAGCCAATGAAATCTGGGTTATCTGGAGTCGCTAGCCCTTCTTTATTTACCGTTGGATACGAAACTAAATTCTCTAAGGTATGAATTTGCGCTTGTTGATATTGCTCTACCGCGTAGTTAGCCAGCTTTTCACTTTGCTCAGACACATCAGCCTGACTAGAGAAGGCGGTTAATAAGAATGCAGCAAGTAATGAATGTTTCAAGATAAGCTCCAGAGTTTAAAAAGATTTTTAAAGGTACTCGTTAATTGTAACGATTCTGACTAGGACATGATATCTCTAATTTAAGTAAAATGTATCGCTTAAAAATAACAACAAGGTACAATAGCCATTCACCCTATTAATTCGTTTGTTAGACTCATGAACCGCAGAAAAAAGATCTTCACTAAACTTAAGCAAAAAGATAAGCGCGCCAATGCAAAATTGCATAAAAGCAATAAACCGGCATACATCTCAAAGGCAGATCGCGAAAAATTAGCACAGCAAGAAGCTGAGCAGGAAAATTAAAATACCCAGCGGTAAGATTGTAGGCGCGATTTTATATCGCGCAACACACAAAGACATTTATTTGCACAAAGAGGATAAGAGACGCTTCGCTTTAGAGGAAAACAACAAGCAAGCTATTATTTTCCCTCATTGTCTTCTCATTCTGTTCTCTTTGTGAAAAAGACAAATTGAACCACAGAGTACACCGAGGCGCTTCGCGCTACACAGAGAAAACAATATTTACAAAGAGATAATGGTTTCTCCTTCTCTTTCTCTGTGCTCTCTGTGACCTCTATGGTTAGAAAAAATCTTTAACTCACAAAGAGGATAAGAGACGCTTCGCTTTAGAGGAAAAGATTAAACTGACTTCTATGGTTACCTCATTGTCTTCTCATTCTGTTCTCTTTGTGAAAAAGACAAATTGAACCACAGAGTACACCGAGGCGCTTCGCGCTACACAGAGAAAACAATATTTACAAAGAGATAATGGTTTCTCCTTCTCTTTCTCTGTGCTCTCTGTGACCTCTGTGGTTAGAAAAAATCTTTAACTCACAAAGAGGATAAGAGGCGCTGCGCTTTAGAGGAAAAGATTAAACTAACTTCTAAGGTTACCTCATTGTCTTCTCATTCAGTTCTCTTTGTGAAGATATTTCGGCACCAAAGTACCTCCTACGAGCTAGGCATTTGGTAAAGGCCTGTAAGCAACACCATCTGATAGCAGATCGCTCTTTGTGCGTTGGGTTTCGCTCCGCTCTACCCAACCTACGAGCTGATAGCTTTCTCTAAAACCGATAACTTACGCTGGCATTATACGAGCGGCCTTGCCCTGCAAGTTGCTCAAAACCATTACTCATATCTTGCTTATAATTAGCAATACTTACACCGCCAAGTGGCTGTTGGTAGTATTCATCAAGTAAGTTAGTAATTGCCAACTTAAAGGTTAAATTTTGCCACGTTTTCTGACTTGAGATAGCCAATAGCTGATAACTGTCGGTTTGGTTTTCTAAACGGCGCTCATCAACATGGGTTTTACTATCAACCCATTGCCAGCTAAGTGCGTTTTGCCAGCCTTTGTATTCGTGCTCTAGGCTCAGCTCAGTGTGCAGTGGCATAATTTGATATAAGTCTTCATTGCTATTATCACGTTCGCCATGTGTACTGGTTAGTGAGCCTTTTAACTGCCACTTCCCTGCTTGCTTTGTGTTGTAAAGCTCTACCAAGCCCGCAAGTTTTGCACCGTAAAGTGTCGCATCTAGGTTCGTAAAGGTAAGAATATTACGCTTGGTATGCGCCATGTCAGTGCGATTAAAGCTCTTAGTCACTTCAGCATCGATATAATCATTTACTTGCGTGTACCAAACATTTGCGGTTACTTGCCAGCTATCGTCTTTGGCAAGTTTGGTGTAGCTTGAACTCAATGTGTGCGCTGTTTCGGCTTCTAAATCTGGGTTACCAATGTAACCATTACCATCGCCAAACCAACCAATCATAGTGGTTGCCATCGTGCCTACACCCCAGCTGTAACGCTCATATAAATTAGGTGCGCGGTTTTTACGAGCTAAACCAAATTGCAGCTCATCGTTATTCGATAATTGATAGCGAGCAAGTAAACTAATATCAACTAAGGTGTCGTCACGTTTACGGTCTAATTGGTTAAATTCCATCGCGGCTTGGGCGTCGGTTTTTGACATATCCATCATTGAGCCCATATTAGCCATGCCGCTCATGCCACCTTCGTTATAAGCCTGCACTTCGCCAGTATCTGTGGTGACTTGCTCAACTCGAACACCTGCCGACACCCACCATGCTTGGTTTACTTGGTTTTGGTACTCAGCAAATGCCGCAAGGCGGTCACGTTTGCCATCGTTAATGTTTACGTATTCATTTGGGCCCATCATCATTGACCCTGCAACCGCTGGCCACCAGTCATCAATTCGATAACCGTAATATTCTTGCCCTAGCATTAATGATGACTGTTTTGATAAATCAGTGCGCCAATGAACTTGATAACTGTAATCTTGTGCATCGGTATTCATTGGCATCATGCCGGTTTTCTCATTACTGAAAAAACCCATTTCGTGTTTTACATCATGCGCATTCACTTGCACCTGCAAATCACCATTTTCAAGCTCTCGTTTATACTGAGCAACGGAACCATAGCTGGTGTTATCGGTCATATCCATGTATTGATTAGGAAAGCCTTGGTAAGGAATTTTTTGATGCATCAGCTTAACTACAAGCTGTTGTTTCTCATCACGAATAGCGCCCGTTAAGGCATGATTTTGCACTCGATATAAGGTATCAAGTACACGCTCACCATGCCCATCATCATAGCTGTTCGCATCTTCAAAGCTGCCTTGGTAAGACAAGCTAAACTGTTTGCTCGCAAGGCTGGCACCTAGCGCGTATGCTTGGCTATCGTTAACGCTTTTGTACTGGGCGGTAACATAGCCTGCGTGCCATTTCACTGAGTCTGAATCACTAAATTCAGGGGCAATCGTATTTACTCTAATAACGCCGGCAATATTATCCCCGCCACTGCTTACCGGTGAAACACCAGCAACGACACTGTAAGTGGCAATTTGGTTTGCCGACACATAAGAGAGTGGCGGGTTCATCTGGTTAGCACACGCTGCTGTGACATCAGCACCATCGACTAATACTTTAACTCTATCGCCCATCATGCCGTTCAGCACAGGCAAGTTAGACACTCCTCCGGCCGCTGAAAAATCAACACCTAAATCTTTCAGTAACGCGTCTGCAGAGCCAACTAATTGATGGTTATTTTGGGCATGACCTTGTACTTCTATCACTTCAATAGAATCATCAGCAAAGGCCGAAATACTTAAAACACAGCTAAGTGCTACAGCAATTTTAGAAAATAAAAAACCAGGGCGAGAAGATGGCGTGTTCATAACTGTTTTAAAATCAAAGCAAATAATTAATGACGCCGATTATAAAACTCATTAATTAGTCTGAACACGTGACATATTGTCGCACCCTGCCACAGGTAAATAACTTAGCGCAGCACCACTAAAGGAATACGGCTATCTTCAAGCATTTTTAAGGTCGTGCTGCCTAAAAAGAACTGCCGCCATTTAGAGTGACCAAATGCGCCCATCACCATTAAATCAACGGCGTGGTCACTTTTATATCGCCACAGCGCTTGGTAAACATCGCCATCGAGCATGCGCGCTCTCACATTAAAACCATTTTCAGCAAATCTTGCTGAGGCAGTGTCAAGTTTGTCTTGGCAGTGACCATCTTGTTTATCCACCATCACCAAATGGCAATCTAAGCCGGATAAAATGCCGCCATTGATAATTTGCGTAATCGCTTTGTCGGTACTTTCGCTGCCATCATAAGCTAGCATAAAGTTAGTGGGCTCATGAAATTGCGGCGGCACAATCGCAACCGGGGTATGCACCTGACGGATCAGCGTTTCAATGTGCGAGCCCAGTACTTTAAAATCATCGTAGTGCCCTTTACCAGAGCGGCCTATAATCATCACACGAGCATTGTCTTCATGTTCAAGTAAAGCATCAACAAGACTCATTGAAAGCTGTTGTTGCTCAATCTCGGTTAGGCCTGCATGCTCGGCTTTTTTCATTGCTTCATCTAGCAATAATTGACCATGCTGCGACGCTACTTTGTTGCGCTCTTGTTCAAGCTTTGCCAATTGCTCTAACAATGAGGTTTGCGAGCCTAAACCTATAATTGCGGTTAAATCATCACTGCCTTGTGGCAAAGGTGGCTCTAGTGCATGCAAAAAATTAATCGGGTGGCTGGAGCGCTTAGAAATCCAAATCGCCGCTTCTGTCACCGCATCGGTCATGCATGAACCGTCGATACAGGCAAATATCTTTTTCATTGCGCTCTCCTTTAAACCAATTCAGTTAACCAAGTATAGTTGGCTTTTTCTCTGTATTTATTTTGAACAGCAAAGACTTAAGAAGTTCAGGTTATTTTCTTATAGCAAACAAATATAGAACGTTCCAAAAAGTACTGTATCAAGCCCATTAATTTGTATTACAATAGCGCTGGGCACACACCTCTACTCCAGAACAAAGTATTTGTTACTGGCATTTTCAATTATCAAAAATCTATTTTGTTTTTAAATTTATTTTAAAGGAATTACATGACTAACGTAGCCAACTCCCAAGGCAACGCAAGCACGTTTACCATTCTGATAGTATTGGCTTTAGGCACATTCATTTTAGGCCTATCAGAATTTTCTATGATGCCAATGTTGCCCCTGATCAGCGAAACATTTTCGTCTACGCCAGCGCAAAGTGGTTATGCCATCAGTGCTTACGCGATTGGCGTAGTTGTCGGTGCCCCACTATTTATGATAACAACCGCCAACATGCGTAAGCGAAATGCACTGTTGATGTTTGTCAGCATGATGTTTTTATTCAATGGCTTAAGTGCTTTTGCAAACTCACTTGAGCAACTTATTTTATTTCGATTTTTAAGTGGCTTACCACACGGTGCCTACTTCGCCGCTGCTATTTTATTGGCTGCCGATATCGCCCCTGCCGATAAACGCGCAAGCTTTATGTCAAAAGTATTTATGGGTTTAACCATTGCCACTATTGTTGGTGTGCCCATGGTCACCCTAGTGGGGCAAAACTTTAGCTGGCGTTATTGTTTGGCAGGCACCGCTGTACTTGCGTTAGTTGCCTTGGTATTGATTGTGAAATACGTACCTAACGTAAAGAATACCGCGCCAACATCGATTCTCGATGAGTTAAGTGTATTAAAGAACAAGCTCGTATGGACTATTCTGGGTATCATCATTATTGGTTTTGGTGGCGTATTTTGTGTTTACACTTACATTGCCGACACTATTTTAGAAGTCACCCATACCCCTGCTTACACTATCTCTATTGCGATGATTATGTTTGGTATTGGCTGTACTTTAGGTAACTATGTATTAGGTAAAGCCGCTGACCATTCACCGCTGAAAACCACAGGCGCAGCGCTAATTGGTGCTGTAGTATTTGCAGCCTGTTATGTAAGCGCAAGCCATAATATTTGGCTGTTATACGCGGTGATTTTCTTTATTGGCTTTAGTGTTGGTTTAGGTACCGTGATCCAATCGCTATTAATGGATGTGTCACCACAAGGGCATGCCATGATTGGTGCGCTAGTACAGTGTGCGTTTAATACAGCTAATGCCATTGGCCCTTGGCTTGGTGGTATGGCCATTGCCCAAGGTGCATTGCCCAGTCAAACGGGTTATGTCTCGGCAGCCCTCTTTTTAGGCGGCTTTATGATGTGGTCATTAAGCGCAATACAAATGAAAAAATTACGCGTTGAAAGTTAACCAGTTAGTCAAATTTGTAGCCGCGATTCCATATCGCGTAGAAGGAGTGGCGTTTAACCAAGAATGGCTTACCATTCTGCGTTAAAACGCCTCCTTCAACTTGCTGCTCTCTTTTTATTGATCCCGAAATATCTCTTCGATTCTTACGTTAAATACACTTTATAAAAACGTGTATACATTCGATATGTTGATTTTTTTGTTTCAAAAAGGGCAACGCACTTGCTGTTAATCTCATAATATTGTATTAATCAAAGTATCGCGTAGTCTTATAAAAAATCGGTCCAATCGGACTGCGTTTCTAACAATAACAATGAAGATAACACTATGAATACGGCACTGTTTTTCGTTGGCGAATGGCAAGTTACCCCGGCCACTAATTCAATCAGGCGCGGTGAACAAACAAAGCATCTTGAACCCAAGGCGATGGATGTATTACTGCTGCTATGCGAAAAACAAGGTGAGCTACTAACGAGCGAAGAAATTATCAGCCATTGCTGGCCAAATGTGGCGCTGGGTGACAACCCCCTACATAAAGTGATCACCCAATTACGTAAAGCCTTTGACGATAAAGCAAGTGATCCGCATTACATAGAAACCATTCGTAAACGTGGTTATCGGGTTATTGCCGAAATCAACTTTCCACTCAACGAAGAACAAAAAGCCAGCCAAACCAGTTGGCAAGGTGATTCGCCCTTTGTTGGCTTAAGTGCGTTTGCACCAGAGCAAGCCGATGTATTTTTTGGTCGTAACAAACAAATTGCCACTTTGCTACAGCGAGTGTCGGCTCAAATTGAGTTTGGTCGCGCATTTTGCTTAATTTTGGGAGCCAGTGGTTCAGGTAAATCGTCGTTAGTTAACGCAGGTGTATTGCCCGCTTTAATGTCAAATAATGGCTACGATGGTATTAGAGTACACAGTTACTGCCAACTCGACTTTGCCGATGTCAGCAAAGAGCGCTTACTGCTTGATTTAGCCTCAACCTTGCTCGATTTAGAAATAAACGACGCACCTGTACTTAGCGATATAAGTGCCGATGCGTTGGCTGAATTGTTATTAAAAGACCCAGAACAGGTTATTTCCCGCTGTAAAGCAGCACTTGCAGCGCTAAATAAAGAGCGCACTACGCCCTATTTATTTTTATTTATCGACAGGCTCGAAGTGCTATTGTCATCGCCGCTATTTAGCGATGACGAGCGCAACCAGCTTTTAGCTCTTATTGAGCGCTTAGCAACAAGTGGCTGCATGATCATTTTTAGTGCCTGTCGTAATGACTTTTACCCGCAAGTAGTGAGTCAACCAAGTTTAATGGCAGGTAAAGCCAATGGTGCACACTTTGATTTATTAGCGCCAACTCGCTCTGAGCTTAAGCAAATGATCCGTTTGCCAGCACTTGCAGCAGGATTAAGTTGGCAACATCACCCAGAGCACCACACACCGCTTGATGAACAACTTTGTAACGATACTGCCAATAACCCAGATGCATTGCCAATGCTGCAATACACCTTGCAGCAGCTTTACTTGCAGCGCAGCCCAGACAACGAATTATTGTTTTCTGAATACCAAGCCCTAGGCACCATCGAAGGAGCCATCGGCCAAAAAGCCGAACAGGTATTTTGCCAATTACCCAAAGACCAACAAACTGAACTTGCTGCAGTTCTTTCTAAGCTGATCACCTTAAACCCAGATGGCGAAACACTCACCAGCCGTGCTGCACATTGGAGCGAATTAACCAGCCCTGCTGCGACCAAGCTTGTTCAGGCTATGGTCGATAGCCGCTTATTTGTATCACACCTTAAAAATGAGCAAGCCTGTTTTAGCCTTGCTCACGAAGCGCTGCTACGCCATTGGCAACGCGCCATAGATTGGGTGCAAGAGCACCAACAAAGCTTAGCAATTCAAAGTCGTGTGCAACTAGCCACCGAGCGCTGGCTGCTTGAACATAAACACAGCGACTTTTTATTAGCCCAAGGCAAACCGCTGCAAGAAGCACAAAGCCTAGTTAAAAACCCTATGTTTAGCTTATCGAGCGACGAACAAGCGTTAATTAAAGCTTCTAACAATAAAGCGAAACGTAAAAAACGGATGTTACAAATAACGGCGGCTGCACTTGTGTGCTTAACCTTTATTGCCACATTTATGAGCGTGCGCAGCTATCACGCCGAACAAATAGCAAAACAAAAACGCCAAGAGGCCGAAAGTTTATTGGGTTTTATGGTCGGTGAATTTGCCGATAAACTCAGAAGCGTTAAGCGCATGGATTTACTGGATGGTATTAGCAACAAAGCCCTTGAGTATTTTACCAATCAAGACGAAGAAGCAGCCTCGTTGTTTGACTTTAGCGATAAACAAGCCGAGTTTAATAACCGTTTTCAATACGCTCAAACCTTAGAGGCCATGGGCGAAGTCGCCTACTCTCGCGGCAAAACCGACGAGGCCTTCACCGCCTTTGATAATGCACGAACGCGCCTAGAATCATTACTAAAAATTCAACCCAACAACCTAGATGTTTTAATGCTCGCAGGGGCCAATGCTTTTTGGCTTGGTAATTTAACTTATGAGCAAAGTAATTATTTAGCGACTGAGCCAATGTTTAAACGTTACTTGGCTTACAGCGAAATGATGTATCAGCTTGCCCCTAATGACTTTAATTCAATTATGGAGCTATCTTACTCACACAATTCACTTGGCTCGCTGTATTTAAAACAGTTTAATTACGCACTTGCAAAACAAAGCTTTACTGAGTCTTTAAAACTTAAAAACCAAGCCCTTGAGCTTAAACCTAATAACAAAAATTTATTACGCGATAAAACAGACACCATTAGCTGGATTGCAAGCACAGAAGAAAGGCTAGGAAATTTAAACGAAGCATTGACCATGCTTGAGCAAGCTATTAATCAATTAGATTCTGTCCTAAAAATAAGACCTGATGATGCCAGTCTTCTTAGCGACATTTTTAATATTTATATGCAACAAAGCTATCTTTTAAGTTACTTTCCAGATAAACAAGATGCTTATAGAAAAGTAGAAAAAGCATTGTTTGCAATAAACAAAGCACGTTTACAAGATCCTGAAAATGAAAATTTCAAACGCAAATATTACAGGGCTCTTTCATTTCAATTAATGCTATCAGAAGAAAGTAAAACAAATATCGATGAAATAGTTAACTACACTGATAGCAACGGCTTTGAAAAATCTCAAATTATTGAAATCCAATTAAATACCATAAATTACTTAATAAACGTAAAAAACTTCTCCCAAGCAGAGAGCCTCTTACTAAAACTTGAGAATAACACTGACTATAAGGAAAGAGAAAGTAATAAAGAAAAAGTAGAAAGTAACATTGATTTTATAAAAGTAAGTTTAATAAAAGCAAAACTATCAAAAGATAAACTAGTTAAAAATTCTATTTGCCGAGATATCATTAATTCAATAAATGAAAACCACTACCGAAGTAAAAGCATAAGAATAACTCACCCGCTTATACAAGCTTACACATGTTTGAATATGGAAAGTGAAGTCAACACAATTAAAAGTAAACTAATAGAGTTAGGTATTACTAACTTTGATCTATAAAAAACAACTAGAAGGTAATAACAATGAGCGAAAGTCAAACTTACAACTTTACAGTGAATGTTACACTTAACACTGAAAATGAAGCTGTATTCAAATACTTCCAAGACGGTCAGCAAGTTTCTGGTGGCGGTACTGTCAATGAAAGAAACAGCCTAGGTATTTATACACTTGATGACGCAACTGTTGATGCTGGCTTTCAATTTACAGGTGCTAAATTTGCAAACCTTGAAGGTGATTGCGAGCAAGACTTTAGCTTTAAAATCACTAACAATGGTCAAACAATTGAAATAGCGGATACTGATGAAAATAGCGGCACTGCGTGTATGATTTTCATCGTTGAGTGCAATGGCACAAGCTATGAAAGTGCCGATCCGCAAGTAAAAAATGAAGACTAAAACTAAAAAAACTTCATAAAGAGCTCCTTTCAAGGAGCTTTTTTACATTTAAAAACAAACAATTAAAACCAGAAGATTACCAGAAGGTTAATTTGCACTTTTTTAAGTAACTTTATAGACACCAAAATCGTTTGCATCGGCGAAAAGGAAACGAACGTGTCTACTAACAAAAATGAACAACCAAGCACTGCTAAATCAGAAGCTAAAAACGCACTTGCGCAGTCTATCAATTCAGAGCAACTTGCACTAATTGCCCAAATGTTTCAGAACATTCCTGAAGGGGTGTTTATCATTAATGGTCAAGGCACGTTTGAATTTGCAAACCCGATGGCGGCACAACTTTTAGGTGACAACCAAGAAGCCTTAATCGGTCAAAACCTGTTACATTACCTACACGACACCGACCGTGATAAATACATGTATACCCTACTCAGTTGGTTAGATCATAAAGACTCGCCGATAAGCCTTGGTCCAAACGAAGTTAAAATAAACCGCGCCGATAGTAAAACCCTTGAAGCGGATTTATGTATTTCAAGCTTGCCAAAAAACATTGCCGTTGCAGATAATTTATTTATTTGTTTATTACATGATTTATCATCGCACAAAGAGCAATATAATCGCTTAGTTAAACAGGCCACCACTGATCATTTAACCGGCCTTGCAAATAGATTAACCCTTGAGGAATCATTAAAAGAGAATTGGCAAGAAAGCGTACAAACCAACCAAGCTATTAGCACTATATTAATCGACATTGATTATTTTAAATTATTCAATGACCGATTTGGTCATGTTAAAGGCGATAAGTGCTTACAAAAAGTAGCGAGTATAATTGCAGAATCACTCCCCTCTCATGACTGTTTGGCAGCCCGTTATGGTGGTGAAGAATTTGCGGTTATATTACCAAGGTGTCAAAAAGATACGGCAGCAGTTATTGCAAAGCATATTCAAATAAAAATAAACAATATGTCATTTACTGAAATTGGCTTACCGAGTGACTTTAGAATAAGTGTAAGTCAAGGAATTGCTTGCGAGTTTAATAATCAATACCGTACTTCTGAGGCACTAATTTGTGCTGCAGATACTGCTTTATACCGAGCAAAAACAGAGGGCAGAAATAAAATAAGCATAAGCGCATAAAAGGTTATTTTAGTGTAGAACTATGAGCTAAATAGCTTGTTTAGATAATCATATAGTATACTTTTATGTTATTTGTTTGTTCCTTTTTTATTGATAAACTGCAACGTGAAATCAACGTCACAAGGGATCCAACAATGACACTTTTTAAAAAAGTACCTTTGCAACTCGCTATTGCAAGTACGCTAGCTACATCAGTGACTGCAATCGCTGCTGAGCAAACAACAGAAAACACTGCTCAAGATGTTGAAGTTATTTCTGTAACAGGTACTCGCCGAAGCCTTCGTAGTATTTCTGAAAGTACTGTACCTGTCGATTTATTAACAAGTCGCGATCTAACAAGCACTGGCCAACTTGATATGAGCCAAGTACTTGCCTCTCAGTTACCTAGCTTTAACTACCCTAGTGCCACCATTGCTGATGGAACTGACCATGCAAAACCGGCTGTTTTACGTGGCCTTGCTCCTGACCACACATTAGTACTTATCAATGGTAAACGCCGCCATGCGGGTGCACTATTAAATTTAAACGGTACAGTAGGCCGTGGTTCAACAGCTGTTGATTTAAATAATATTCCTACTTCAGCAATTAAACGCGTAGAAGTACTTCGTGATGGTGCTGCTGCTCAATACGGCTCTGACGCGATTGCTGGTGTGATCAATATTGTATTAAAAGACGCCGATGAAGGCGGCAGCGTGAGCTTCACATATGGTGAATACGATACACAAATGGCAGGGTCTCCTCAGCTACTAAACACCACAACTGATAGCGAAGGCAACCTTAGCTTTGAGACTGGCGGCGACCGTGAAGTAAATGATGGTATTTCACGCACAGCAAGCGCTAACGCGGGTTTTGCGCTGGGTGATAATGGCTTTATTAACCTGTCTATTGAGTCACGAAATAACGAGCCAACGAATCGCTCTGGTTTTGACCAACGCGAACAGTACAGCCGTGACGCAAATGGCAATTTAGACCCTCGTGAATTCGACTTTGACCGCTATAACCACCGTTTTGGTAAAGCAAGCATTGAAGATTTCGCGCTTTTTTATAACCTAGGTTATGAGTTTGATAACTCGTTATCACTATACTCTTTTGCAAGTTACTCAAACCGTGAAGGTAACTCGGGTGGCTTTTATCGTCGTGCCAAAGACTCTCGTAACTTAACTGAAGTGTATCCTGACGGCTTCTTACCGCAAATAGATACTGATGTAGATGACTACTCATTTGCAATTGGCCTTAATGGCGAAACCAATGACTGGGCGTGGGATGTAAGCAGCAATTATGGTCGCAATGACTTTGGTATTGGCGTAAGCAACAGTTTAAATACCTCTATGGGTGTTAGCAGCCCAACAGAATTTGATGATGGCTCGCTCGTATATGAGCAATACCTAGTCAATATGGATGCCAGCAGCACGCTAGATTTAGGTTTACCTGATGATGTGTTTGTGACGATTGGTGCTGAATACCGCCACGAAAACTATCAAATCAAAGCGGGTGAAACGGCCTCTTACCTAACCGTATTAGATGACGAAGGTAACCCTGTTGCTGCCGGTGGCGCACAAGTATTACCGGGTTTCTCACCTGAAAGTGCAACTGATAAAAGCCGCCATAACATTGCAATATTTGCTGAGTTTGATACTTATCTAACAACAGATTGGAACCTTGTTTTAGCAGGTCGTTTTGAAGATTACAGCGATTTTGGTAGCACCTTTACCTCTAAACTAGCTTCGCGTTACAGCATTAATGAGTCACTGTCGTTACGTGGTGCAATTAGCACAGGTTTTAGAGCGCCATCACTTGCCCAAACTTCATATAAGTCGGTAAGTACTTTATTTGAGAATGGTGTGCCAAGTGAAGTAGGTTTATTCCCTGTAGATGAACCTGCAGCGCAAGCACTAGGGGCTCGTGATTTAGATGCTGAAGAGTCAGTTAATATGACGGCAGGTTTCATCTTTACTCAAGGCGGTTTTAGCTTAACTCTTGATGCGTATCGCATTGAAATTGATGACCGTATCGTATTATCTGAAAACTTAAGTGGCCCAGAAGTTGAAGCGATTTTAGCCGAAGCTGGCGAAGTTAATACACAACGCGTTCGCTACTTCACCAATGCCATTGATTCACGTACACAAGGTGTTGATATTGTTGCTACTTACTCATTAGGCTTAGAAAGCTATGGTGATTTACGCTTAAGTGCTGCGGTTAACTTTAACGACACTGAAGTAACACACGTTAAAGAAAATCCACCGGAATTAGAGGCGTTAGGTGACAGCTACGAGTATTTTTCTCGTCGAGAAGTAACCCGTTTTGAAAAAGGTACACCAGCGGATAAATGGAACCTATCTGCAACGTGGGATTATGAAAACTTCCAAACCACATTACGAGCAACTCGTTATGGTGAAGTTATTGATACCTCAAATAGTGCTGAAAACGATGAAGTACTTGATGCAAAATGGATTGCTGACTTAGAAGTGGCTTATCGCCCTGATGAGCAGTGG
The DNA here is from genome assembly GCF_024124645.1 of Pseudoalteromonas sp. Ps84H-4. Classification (NCBI taxonomy): domain Bacteria; kingdom Pseudomonadati; phylum Pseudomonadota; class Gammaproteobacteria; order Alteromonadales; family Pseudoalteromonadaceae; genus Pseudoalteromonas; species Pseudoalteromonas sp. Ps84H-4. Next base: position 76,866 of record NZ_JAMXSK010000007.1, read on the forward strand.
AAGTTTGCATTAGGTGCCAATAACCTATTCGATCAGTACCCTCAAGATACTGTAAGCAATATTGGTTATAGCGATTTTAACCACATATTCCCTTATAGTGGCTTTGCGCCATACAGCTTAGATGGCCGTTTTATTTACGGTAACATCACTTATAGCTTCTAAATTAATGTGTGCTGGTGTGCTGGTTTAGGCTAGCACACAGCTAACTTTTTAAAATTAGGCGCTTTTTTAAATAATATTTAAAAAAGCGCCTATGCCATAAACTTTATTCCCACTTGCTGCGACTAACTAATTAACATCACCTATTAGGAAAGACAGCATCATGAAATTACGAAATTTTACCACAAGAGCACTCCTCATCACTGCAAGTGCTGCATGCATCAGTTTAGCAAACGCAGATAATGCAGTTTCTCAGGGCGATTATCGCGTTATTACTTTTAAAGACTGTAAAAAGGTAAGCGAAAGTACCCTCAATAACGAACAGATTGCTGCATACCTAAAGCTTGAACGTGAACAAGTAAAACTAGAAGCGCTAGAACAACCAATTAGTGCCATAGAACAACAAGTTACTGACTATTCTGAGCAAATAGAAGCGGTCACCGAAGAAGCAGTTATTGAAGACGAGAACCACCTACGAATTAATAAAAGCTTATTAAAAGAGCAAGATAAACTGGCTAAAGAACTCAATAAACTTATGGCTGCTCATGATGCCGATTTTAAAGCGTTAGAACAGCAAGCAAAATTAATTGAACATGCCGCTAAACAATTTGATAAAACTATGAAACCGTTGATGGAACAAGGTGAGTCAACTCACCTACAAATTTTAGCGCCGGGTGAAGACGAAAAACCGGGCTGTTTTTACAATATTTAAAGTACGTTTTCTAGCTGTGCATAAAGCTTCGCGTGTGTTTTACGAATGTCACCTTTATGCACTTGCTTAAACCACTTTAAAGCTTGTTCTGGCTTGCCTGCCTGCCAATTGATTTCAGCCAAGCGTAGCTTATAAATAGCAAGAACAAAACGATCAGACTCTACATCAATATACTTAAGTGATTGAACATACAATTTATCTGCTTCGTCGTACTGAGCAAGTATTTGATACGTTCTCGCTAAATTGCCTAATGCTACAGAGATTTTACGCTTATGGTTTGTTTTTAAAATCCAATCTACAGCAACCCGACGACTTGCGAGTGCTCCATCTACATCACCCAGTGAATGGAAAACATTGGCTTTATTTGAAGCAAGTTCAAAATGAAAAATAGGATCTTTGCTCTTTCCAAAGCGACGTTCAGCCCTATCTAATATGTGCAATGCTATTTCTTTGTTGCCAAACACGTATTGCAAATTGGCCAATTCAACCATGCGCATTGGGTTACCGAATGAATCGAAAATAGCCTGTAGGTTTTCAAATGCCAAAGTCGCGAATTTGCGGCCTTGTTCATGATTGCCGAAATATTGCATCGACTTTGCGTAATAAAAATAAACTTGAACTTGAAAAACAACAGGAAGGTCTTTGCCATTTATAAATGGCTCGGTGCTATCTTTAAGGGCGAGATATTCCATTTTGTCGTAAAAGTAATCAAACTGATACGACTTAATTTCATACCAGCGTGCCGAACCAGGCTCTGCTACCGCTAGCTGTTGATTAATATAATCTAAGCATAGAGCCTGAGGTTGTTGGCTACAGAATATCTCATGGTCACTAAAGTTCTCTGATGCTAAAGCATTAAAGCTGCAGAAACTAAATAACAAAAAGGTTAAACTTTTCTTCATCTACTAACTTCTAAGTGACAATACACACAGAAAAATAACAAAATATCCTGCTATATTACAGCTCTTTTTAGCTAAATTTATATTTAATATTAATAATTTAGATTCTTCACACAGTGAATTTAAGCATTTTTATACACTTAATAAGTTTGAAATTGCATGACTAACAAAAAAGCAGGCTAAGCACCGAGTTAACCTGCTTTAAAATTATTTAGAGTAGCAACAAACTACCTAAGCCAAGAAAGGTGACAAAACCCACAATGTCGGTGACTGTGGTAAGAATCACAGAGCCTGAAAGAGCAGGATCGATTTTGAGCTTATCCAAAATAGATGGGATCACGACTCCCGATAACGAGGCAGCCACTAAATTAAGTAAGATAGCGATAGTAATGGTTAAACTTAACATGCCATCGTTGAACCAGAAATAAGTAAGCACGCCAATCACAAAGGCCCAAACACAGCCATTTAATGCCCCTACTCTTAGCTCTTTTTTCAACAGCGCTCTGCGGTTAGAGTCGGTCACCTGACCGAGTGCTAAACCGCGCACAATAACCGTTAACGTTTGACTACCTGCAATACCGCCCATAGAAGCGACAACCGGCATAAGTACCGCTAGTGCAACCACTTGCTCGATAGTTGCACCAAACAAACCGATAAACCAAGAGGCTAAAAATGCCGTTGCTAGGTTAATACCAAGCCATATACCGCGGTTTTTTGCCGATTTGGTCACGCTCGAGAACAGATCCTCGTCTTCACGTAGACCACCCGCTTTTGCAGCGGCTTCGTCTGTTACTTCTTGGCGTAATTCATAGGCTGATGACACCGACAAACGGCCTAACAGTTTGTTGTCGGCGTTAACCACTGGCATGGCCATTTTTTCGCTATGAATAACCACTTCGGCCGCTTCGTATAAGTCGTCATCAGCGTGTAAAGCCGACACATCAAGGTTCGCGTAATCCAGCAGGCTGTCGTTATCATTGGCTTTAAATAACGAATTAATTGCCACTTCACCAATGAGTGTGCCTTTACGACTCACCAAATAAATCACTTCGGTGTACTGTGGTAAGCCTTTTTGAAAAATTTTACGCGCGCCAGCTACGGTGAGTTTTTCTGACACTTTAAGCGCATCAAAATCGAGCCAGTGACCTAGCTGCTCAGGATTATATTGCTGTGCAAGGTCGTATTGCTTCGTTTGAACTTCATCAAGTTGTCTGCGTGCATAATCAACAAAGCGTTCGGGAATAATTTCTTCAAGTTCAAGTAGCTCTTCAACGCTAACTTCGTCAAGTAACTTAAAGCCCTCAGCTTCATCTAAACTCTGTAACAACCAGCGACAACTATCACCACCTAAGTTAATGAAAATTTCATGCTGGGTATCTTCATCAAGTAATTGCCAAATTTCTAAACGTTGTTCTTTAGGTAATGCTTCAAACAATAACGATAAATGCTCAGTAGAAAGCTTTTCTTTAGCATCGGCAAGTAACTTATTTTTACGTGTTGTAGTGTCACACTGAAGCAAGTCATCAATTAACTGGGGAAGTTGGTCGACAGGATACTCAATCATTTGAGACCTCGGTTAATTACATCAATAACAGTAGTCTAACGCAGCTTAATTAAAATAACTGCCCGTAATTGATATATTTTTATCTTCATCCAATCAGTCATATAGGTGAGCTTAAGGACTTTTTTCAATTATCACTCAGTAAATCTTAGTGAGTATTACCCCTTCAATTGACTTGGCGTAAGCCCGGTCCAGCGTTTAAATGCTCGTCTGAAATTAGCAATATCATAAAATGATAAGCGCATGGCGACTTGCTCATTGCATTGCTTGCGCATGGCAAGTAGGTAAATCGCTTTGCGCTTGCTTTGCTCATCATACAAGCTAGAAAAACGCACGCCATGAGCTTTTAGTTTGCGCTTGAAGGTTGCTGGGCTCATGGCAAATTGGCTGGCTACCTGCTCTAAATTTAACGCCGGATTTTGATAAATTAATCGGCTTACGGCTTCCACAAAAGTGCTGTTTGCAGTATTTAATGCCGCTAGTTGCGAGTTAATTTGTGAAAACCTAAAACTACTAAACACGGGGTTAGTGAGCCTGAGCGCGTGTTTATTCAATACCCAACGAGTTATAGGCTTTTCAAAAGCGACTTTAAGGCCCAAATACTGCTCGTATTCTTGGCTATGTCTGGCGCGTTTATAGGCAAACTCAAACTGACAAGGGACTCGCTCACCCACCACTTTTTTAAGAATTTGGTAAAACGCAGCGCTGTAAATTTCCATAACATACTGGCTTATTTCATCATCCAAGCCCACAGCATTTTGCAGCACAATGTAATACTGCTCGTTATGCACATAACTATAACTAAATAACAAAGGTGCCAGTTGCATGCGCAAATTGTGTAACTGCTTTAAAGCTTGGCCGATATGCGCTGCATGTAACACGCCTTGGGCGGCAACAGAGGTATCGTTTGCTAGTTGACTGCCTAATAAAAAGCCACTGTCGGCGGATTTCATCAACTGCTTAAACTGCGTCAATAAGCGCACTTGCTGCGAAATACTAAACTGATGCTGCACACTCATTAAGTCTTGCTCAAACACACCTGTGCCTCTGAGTAACTTATGCAGTGCAATGCCGCGACTTAAGGCCAGCTCCACCAGCGTGGTAATTAGCCCTTGTGCGGTGAGGTATTTGTCATCTTGGTTAAGATACGGCTTCACAATGGCTGACTCTTTGTTGTTTTTGTTGTTGTAACTTAGCGTGTAAACGCGAGCTTAAACTTTGTGGTGTATCGCCTTGCATACTGCCCACTAAGGCCGCTGTTACATCTTGAAACTTAGCATGTTTTTCGCCTTCAACCTTAAAAGCACAATGGCTCAGCGCCGAGGTAATTTGCGCCACCAGCTCTTTTGCTTGTACTGCGCTGGTGTTTGGCATCAGCACCATAAAGCAGTCTCCTGCATAGCGGCACACTACATCGGTAAGGCGGCAATTCATCAATAAAAGCTCGCTTACTTCACGTAGTAAGCGGTCTCCTTCGATAAAACCAAATTCAGCGTTAAAATCAGCAAATCCACGAATATCAATGGCTGCCAGTTGCAGTGGCTGTGGCTCACTTAATTGTTCTTTTAACACTGCTTGTAAGTAATCAGCCTTATACAGCCCTGTTATTGAGCACACTAACTCATGCTCACGATGCTGTGCTTCACGACGTTTTAATTGCCTATTCAGTACGTATTGCTCTTGATGCCATTGATACAGCCCAAGGCTTGTGAAAATCATGCCTATCGGCGCAGGCAGCGATTCAATCCAAGTAAGCCAAGTATTGGTTGGTTGATGTAACCACTCATCAAATAAATCAAGGGAAGCTGAAAACATAAAAAGCCCAAGTCCAAGCACTAAAAAGCTGGTGACTTTGCCGGGCGGCCTCGAAATAAGCAGCGCAGCTATCCAAGTAAGGGTCATTAGCACAATGCCCCCCTCGCCTAAAATATCTAACCATGCGATATCGGCAAGAGGCTTTAATTCTCCTGCTTGTGCGCTTAGCAAAAACGCAATTACAAATAGAGCAATAACTGCATTGGTTAAAAGTCGATGATGAGTAAAAGGATTATATCGCATTCTCAGTACCTAACAATAATTCACGCTGCCATGCTAACTCGTTAGCGTTTAAAGCAGCAGGGTCATATTAGCTCAATGATGTGACAGCAAAACGACAGTCAAACCTTGTTAAACCCCTTAAGCACTGTATTTACCTTAACAAGATGGGGTTATTGCAGCTCAAAAGTACTTTTAAAATCCGCTAATCACTTGTTTTTACAGGCTGTTAGCGATTTTCTGTCACATTTGCGTCATTTAAGCTGCGTACTTTGCTCATCAAACCAAGGACAACCAGGAGCAAACCCATGAAACAATTTAAAACGAAGGCGTTAGTAAGCGCCCTCGCCTTATGCCAATTTGCCGCTTACGCACAAGACGAACAAAACAGCGATGAGAAAAAAGTAAAAGTCTCTGAAGAGCTTGTTGTCTATGGCGAGATTGGTTATCGCAACCGCTCACAGGAGCTGGCACCGACGCTTGAATACTCACAAGAATACTTTCAACGTTTTGAACCGCTTACTGCCGGTGATGCACTAAAACGCGTACCAAGTGTGACGTTTTTATCAGATGTTTTAGAGTCTGATGGCGCGCGTATGCGTGGCTTAAGCCCAGCTTACACAAAGGTTCTTATTAACGGTGAAGAAGTACCAGGTGCAGGTGCTGACCGCTCATTCTTTGTTGACCGTATTCCTGCTGAGCTAATTGAGCGTGTAGAAATTATTCGTGCTTCAAGTGCAAACCGCTCTGCGGATGCCATTGCCGGTACGCTAAACATTGTATTGCGTGATGGTTACAGCCTAGATGGTGGTTACTTACGTGCAGGTGGCCTGCGTTATGACGATGGCGAATTAAAAGAAAGCTTTGCTGGTGTTTACGGCACCGAGTTTGCTGGTGGCCGTTTATTACTTGGCGCTAACTTACAAGGGCGTTATAACCCAAAACAAAAATCAAGCCTACGCTATGGCGACAGCCCAGAGAATAACGCTAATTACAAAACCGAAGAATTTGATAACCGCGAAGATCAATCAGATATTCGCGACGGTGACGATACCTCGCTAAATGCCAGCTACGAAATTGCTTTTGATGATGGCAGCAAGTTTGATATCAGCGCGATTTGGGTTGATACCGACCGTACTGAAGATGAGCGTTCATTTGAATATGACGACCCAACAGCAATCAATAACTCAATTGTTGAAGGCGGTAATCTTGAAACCGACAACGCCAATGTATCTTTCATCGATCAAACCAACTACAACATCAACTCGGGTTATGAGTTACCCCTTTTTGGTGGCACCAGTAAATTCAAACTTGGTTTTGCAAGCTTTGAAGAGTCTGTTTACGAGCAAGAAGTAGAAATCGATACCTCTGAACTACCTATGGTGTTTGAGGAAGAAGAAGAAACCGTAGACCTTGATGACAAAGAATGGTCATTACAATGGCAACATAGCTTATTTGCAGGCGAGAACAAAACAATTCAATTTGGTGCCTTTGTACAAGGTAAAGAGCGCGACACTGCGGTTTATCAAGCCGAAGATGAAAGCGAGCAAAGCTTTACAAGCTGGGATCAATTCAGCCAAACACCAATGTCACTGGCAGGCTTTAACAACGAGTTTGAAGCAGCCGCTGGTGGCGTAAATAAACTCGAAGAAGACCGCCTAGATGTATTTGCATTAGTTAAGCACGAAGACCAAGACTTCTCGTGGGAGTTAGGTGTGCGCTACGAAACAACTGACTCAACCATTACAGACAAAGCAGAAGGTGTGAGCGCTAAAAACGATTATGACTTCTTCTTACCATCGGCACATTTACGCTACAACGTCTCTGAAAATGGCCGTGTTAGTGCCTCGGTTGCACGTAGCTTACGTCGCCCTGATTTTGATTACATCACCCCAGCTCTACTTGAAAAAGAATTAGGCGATAACGACTTTTTAGGTAACCCAGACCTACAACCAGAATCATCGTGGGGTATGGACTTAGGTTATGAGTATCGCTTAGGTAAAAGCGGCGTTGTGGGTATTAATGTGTTCTACCGCGATGTGACTGACCTTATCGAAATAGCTAATACAGGCCAACAAGGCTCAGAAGGTGACGGTACTTACATTTTGCAACCGCGTAACACAGGCGATGGCAACGTAAAAGGTATCGAGCTTGATTTATCAACGCCGCTAAGCGCCATTAGCATGCCAAACACCGGGGTATTCTTTAACTACTCATGGCTTGATTCAGAAGTAGATGACACTTTCGGTAGCCGTAAATTCAACGACCAATCTGACTATGTGTTTAACGTTGGTTTTATTCAAGACCTACCTGATTTAGGCGCTTCGTTCGGTGCAACTTACCGTAAACAAGGTGATGCTTATGGCCGTATCGTGGGTGAAGAAGTGACCACACACTACGGTGCTGACCTTGAAATATTCGTAGAAAAACGCTGGCAAGACGTCACGCTTCGTTTAGTGGGCTCAAACCTACTTGATGCAAGCAAAGACGAAACGTTTAACAAGTTCGACACGGTTGATGACCAAATCAACCGCGATTTTGACGAGTATGAACTGGAGTCTGAAGAAGCAGGCCCTGTTATTCAGTTAATGCTGCGCTACGCGTTTTAATACACAAAAGAGTTATTAAGGCAGCGCATTGCTGCCTTGTTGTATATTTGGGGATCCCATGAATTTTAAAAAACCACTTAATCTTGTTGCCAGTGCAGTGATGCTGAGCACCCTAGCAGCGTGTAGCCAAACAACGGCAACCGAGGCGCCAAGTAAAAACCAATTAACAGCCTTTGGCACAACTGAAAATATGCAAGGCTCACAAGCTGCAGCCCTTGCTGATGACGCTTGGCTATTAAGCTCACAAAGCCAAGGCCTTCAGCTTATTGATGCCACAGGTAAACAGCACGCATTACAAAAAGGTAATTTCGAGGCGCTATCTGTAAAAGCAATCAACAAAAACAGTTACCTTGTTGCTAGCATCGACAACGAAGCCGACCAAGCGGTGATTTTTAGCTTACAAAAAGCGCCTAAATGGCAGCTGACTGAAATTAGCCGTATCAGCCCACCCAAAGCAAAACCTGAAGCGGTGTGTTTATTTGCTAACCCGACCACTCAAGCTGTGTCGGCGTTTGTGGCAGATGCTCGTGGTCTTATTCGCGAAACACTGGTGTTTGATATGGCAAACAAGCGCGCGTTAAACCTTGAATTACGCGAGTTTGCCGGTGTGAGTGAAACATCTGACTGTGCGGTTGATGATAACAGTAAAACCCTTTACTTAAGCGAAGGCGAAGTGGGCATTTGGCAAATTAACGCCGACGCTGAATCGCGCGCTGATAAAAAGCCCCTTGCTATGATGTCGCCATTTGGCAGCTTAGCACCTGAAGTTGGCGGTTTAAGCACAACAGATGATGGCAGCTTATGGTTTACCACTTCTGATGATAACCAATTACATCGCTACGAAAATAACACAAAGCGTTTTAGCAGCTGGCAATTTGCTGGTGAACTGGCAATTGAATCTGCCGCAGTGCGCTTTAACAATAATCAAGCTGATATCGTGCTGTACGATGATGAATCAGGTCATTATGTAAAAGGTCAAATCGATGGGCAAATTAAAGCACAAGCTAAGCAACAAAATAGCGCTAAAACAGCGGCTGTGACTTACATCAATGCACAAGCGCAAACCGATGCAGTACAAGCTTTTGGTGATGCCGCCGATGACCCTGCAATTTGGGTAAACCCAAATAATGCAGCAAAAAGCCTAATTTTAGGCACCGATAAACGCCGTGGTTTAATGGTATATAACCTTGCTGGCAAAGAGCTACAAGCGCTAGAAACGGGCCGCTTAAATAATGTTGATGTGCGCCAACATGCCAGTATCAACAACGCAACAAATACCTGGATTGCAGGTAGTAACCGTTCTCATAACAGCATCAGTGTTTACAGCGTCGATACAAGCAATCAGGTGCAACATCTTGCTGAGTTACCAACGACTCTAAACGAAATTTACGGTATGTGTATGTACTCATCAAACACAGGCAACTATGTGTTTATGAATGACAAATCAGGCCTATTTCAGCAATACAAACTAACTGGTAATAATGAGAGCGTATCAGCACAACTAGTACGCGAATTTAGTGTACCGAGCCAACCTGAAGGTTGCAGTGCTGATGATAAAACCGCACAGCTATTTTTAGGTGAAGAAGACGAAGGTATTTGGTTTATTGGCGCTGAGCCAACAGCAGGAAAAAAACCTGTAATGCTGCAAACCGTGAACGATATGCTGGTTGATGATGTAGAAGGCATGGAAATCTATCACGCGAAAGATGCCCGTTATTTAGTGGTTTCTAGCCAAGGTGATTACAGCTATGTGCTTTATAAAATTATCGATGGCAATACCCCTAACCTTGAATTTGCAGGTAAGTTTGCAATCAGCAATAACTTAGAGTTAGCAATAGATGGTGTTTCAGAAACCGATGGCCTAACGGTAACACCGGCTGCGCTACCGGGCTACCCTGAAGGGGTGCTAATTGTGCAAGATGGTTACAACCGTATGCCGCAAGCACCGCAAAACTTTAAGATTATTGACTGGCGCGAAGTAAAAAAAGCTATTCAATAAATTACTCCGTAAAGGTGCTCGGTTTATCTGGGCACCTTTTTTATCTGCACATGTTTAATCAGTAAAATAGGTAACTAAAGCCCCCAACTATTGCTCCGTAAATTAGCATCGGCAAAAAGGTTTTCTTAAGCACTGGCCCTTCTTGATTATTCACTCCAACAATACTGGCTACAGCAATAATATTGCTAATACAGATCATATTACCCATCGCCGCCCCTGTTGATTGCAATGCAAGCACTAAGGTTTCTGACAAGCCCACTTGCTCAGCAATACCATATTGAATACCGCCAAAAGTAAGATTAGACACCGTTGCCGAACCTGAAAAGAAAGTGCCGAGTGCCCCCAAGTAGGAGGCAAATAACACCCAGTGCTCACCGCTTAAATCAGCAAAGGTGCTTGCCATATAAAATATGGGCGCATTATGGCCGCCTTGCATTAAAACATTCACCATCACCAATGCACCGATTAAAGCAATACATGGCATAGCAATGCGGCCTAAGGTGTCGGAGCACATTTGCTTTACTTGTGGCTTACTCATCTTAAGTAACGGCACGCAGATCAACACCACCAATACAAACGGGATCAAGGCTGGAACAAACAAGGTTTTATACGACCACTCCACTGAGGTGCCGAATATCTCATGTAAAGATAAGATCAGCGCTTTACTTAATTCAAATTGCGCAAAGCCTAAATTGACACTCAGCCAGAGCGTTTCGTCGTTAAGCAGTGCTTTAATACCCAGCTGATGAATACGGGTTATGACCAGCACAACAATCAAGAGTAATAACGGGAATAACGCTACAAACAACGCTTTTGGTGTGAGCTCAGCTTTGCCTTTCGTGCTTTGTGCATTTACAGCTGAGTTATCTAACCCCACTCCCCGGCTTGCCAAATAAATAGTGACTAATAGCCCCACTGCACCACCTATCAACGATGGAAATTCATAGTTCCACTGGGCAAACAACCAATAAGGCAAGACACATGAAAACACACTTAAATAAATGAATACGCTATTTTGACGCACCTTTTTTAGTGGCAGCACTAGACACAGCGCAATCATAGGAATAACCAAAGCAGCAACAACATGACAAAGCGCCGTCCATCTTGAGATAGCCAACACTTGCCCATCGTCTAAGTTTAGCGCCGAAAAGCCAAACCATGTTGGTGTGCCTACTGCACCAAAAGATACGGGGATCGAGTTTAAAATAAGAGTGAAAATAATCACTTTAAAAGGCGAGAAACCAAGCCCGACCAAAATAGGCGCCGCGATGGCCGCAGGCGTGCCAAAGCCCGATGCACCTTCGAGCATAAATGCAAACGCCCAACCAATGATCATCAACTGCGCAACTTGATTACTGCTAATTGATTCGAGCCAGTGTTTTATCGTGGTTTCGGTCCCTGATATTGCCAACATGCGGTTAAGTAAAATAGCTCCAGCAATAATCGAAATAGGCGTCATAACAGACAACACACCAGCAAACACATTGGCAAGCAACAGCCTTAAATCAGCTTGAAAGAAAAACAGTTGCAGTAAAGCAGCAAGTAGCGCTGTTATGGGTAAGGCAATATAAGAAGCGATGGGGCTGCGTTTTACCATCATCCAGATCAGCACCAAAATAGGCAGTGCAGCTACTAGGGTATTCATGGGTCATCCTGTTGTTTTTATTAAGCGCTTTCCTTAATTCAAAGTATAGACAGGATAACCATAATCAGTATTTTTTATTTGTTAAATGAGTGTACTGAGCCACCAAATTAACAGTACTAACACAGAAATAGCGACTAAGGCTTTGGTTTTGTGCTTTTGAATAATTCGCTCAGCCTGATTACCCGCATAATAAACAACAGCAGCAAGGGCAAAGTAACGGATTGAGCGCGCAATGACCGTAGCCAGTAAAAAGAGAAAAATTGAATACTTAGTTGCACCCGCGGCAAGCATGGCAATTTGAAATGGAATGGGCACTATACCGAGCGTCAATACAAACCAAAAGCCTTGCGCTTGCATTTTTTGTTTAACTTGCTCGAATTGCTCAGGATTTGAGAAGGTATTAATTACCCAATCGCCTACTACATCAAATAGGTAATAACCAAGGGCATAACCAAAAATAGCACCAATAATACAGCCAATGGTCGCCATTAATGCGATTAACCACAGCTTTTCACGGCGGGCTTGCATTAACGGAACAAGCACAGCTTCAAGCGGTATAGGCACTATGGTTGACTCTAAAAATGATGCCACTGTTATCGATTTAAGCATATGTTTAGAGTCGATAAACTGCCGTGTTTTTTGCTTTAACTTTTTAGCAATTGCCATTATTCATCCTTAATCGTTTTGCTCGGCTTTAGGGTACAACAAAAACCCTTAACCGTCCCTTACGGTTTATGAATATAACGGCTACGGCCTTGGTTTTTAGCCTGATATAGTGCCTGATCAGCTCGTTTCATTGCATTACTAAATGTTTCTGTGGCGCGTTTTATAGCTGAACCTACACTCACACTGAGTGTTTTACTCGGCGTAACCATCACGTTACTGGCCAAGCACAATAGTTGCTGACATGTCTGACTCAATATTTCTTGATCTTCAGTCGGAACAAATAAAGCAAACTCTTCACCACCTATACGGGCAAATAAAATTTGCGGGTCTAATGCCTCATGGCATTGCGATACAAAATCAATCAACACCTGATCGCCAACATCATGACCATGTTCATCATTGATCGCTTTAAAGTGATCAATATCTACAATTACAATACTATGCGGTGTATCTTGATTTTGCAGTACATAGTGGTAGAAATAACGGCGATTATAGGCTTTGGTAAGCACATCTGTTTTTAGCTCTTCTTCAAGTTGCTCGCGGGTTTTAGCTAAGTCTGACAAAGCTAAAAATAAACCAAAACCAGTAACCAACATACCAATTGTTCGAGCAATATCCTCAATATAAATTCCCACCCAAATAGGCTGAAACACAAGTTCATCTAGAAAGTCGAAGGTCAGTCCGACACTCCATAGAAAAATACCGATACTTAAAAATAAATAGCTTCTTTGTGCTACTACCGATGTTTGCACAAAGGCAAATATACATATGAGGATCAATAGATTAATAGCATCTGTTAATACGCCATTGAGATAAATATCATTTTCTAATCGATTAAAATGGTAAAGATATGTCACCACAATCATCAACAATGAAATAATGAACACGCTTATAAAAAGCTGCTTTATAACTAGAGGTACTGAGTTTAACTCAGCTTTAACTTCGATTGGTGGAGGTTGTATACTCATAACAGATCACGACAACTTACTGCAATTGGCTCAACATTAGCAAAGCGTGTTTAAAAGTGCATGACAAAGCGACCGTGAATTTTAAAAACCAGCATTTTGGCTGGAGCAATTAACCTAAAGCAATCCCTTTTAACCAGCAAAAAAGTCTAACGTCATGCTATTTGTTTGTAACAGTCGCATTCTCGAGATTAATTTTTTATCATCTGAGCGAATTCTGTTTAAATAAATATTAGCATAATGATTAACGCACGCTTTATTCCTTTTCGTAAACACGACATCATCAACCTTTGCCAAGCCTATTTAGGTGAGTCGCAATCAAGTTCGTTTATGGAGTTTGCTACACTTTTGCAAAGCGTGACCCATTATCAATATCACGGGTTGCTGGAGTCATTAAAAAACAACTATGCGCCATTTGACCCTAATAGCGATACCCGCACGCTGAAACCTATTACCGATGCTGAGCGTGCCAACTATCAATCAGCTTTTGCTAAAGATTTTGCCACGGTACTCAATGCCGCCAATTTTGAAACCATTACTGATCAAGACCTACAAGATGCACTTAAAGAAGAGTCTTTATTTAAAGTCCGTTTGGCTGTTGAGTTTAACGACTTTGCAGAAGTGGTCTTTTATCGTCGCGGCGAATCGCAAAAAACCGAGACGCTACGCAGTTTTTGGGGACTGCGCAAAAAACAAATTCAGTTCACCAACTATGACCGCGTTGCCATATTCATTCGCTTTAAAGACGAGCAGTACTTTTTAGAAAAAGGCAAAATGCCGGTAGGATTCGAGCCCAATTCAACCATCGTCAAATTATTCCAGAATGTCCCCAAAGCCGATTTAGAAATGCTGTTTCCGAATAGCGAAGTAAAAATGCGCCCGATTGATAAACTGATTATTGGCTCATCTGCCCTGATTGGTGGTGCTGTGGTGTTGGTAACAAAATTAGGCGCGTCAATTTTACTGCTTATTGCCTTGATTGCTTTTTGGGGCGGTTGGCGCAGCGAAGAAGTGCATATGAGTCAGCAGCACTTTATTACCTTTGCAATCGGCATGGGTGTGTTTGGCAGCTTTATATTTAAAGAGTGGAGCAAGTTTAAAAATCGTAAAATTCGCTTTATGAAAGCACTGGCCGACAACTTGTATTTTAAAAATCTCGATAACAACGCAGGTGTTTTTCATACCCTCGTTGATGCAGCTGAAGAAGAAGATGTAAAAGAAGCGCTGCTTGCCTACACCTTTTTATTAAAGAGCAAATCTGAGATGACTGCAGAGCAATTAGATAAGCAAATTGAGCAATGGTTTAACGAGCAACATAATTGCCAGCTCGACTTTGAAATTGATGATGCTTTAGACAAACTCGTCAAGCTTGAACTGGTTAATCAAAACAATGATCTTTATTCGGCGGTTGATTTAGCCAATGCCAAACAACGCTTAGATAGTCGTTGGGATGACTATTTTAAGTTTGCCTAAGCCTTTAAAATCAGGTACTAGCGAAGCACATATAGACTTTGAGTCAATTCAACTGGGGTAAATGCAACTTTATCTCAATGTGCTTGCGCACAGCATGGTCTGCTTTTAGGATAAAATTTTACGGCTAAAAAAAGACCATTCCATGCAATTAAAAAAATCAATTTTTATTGGAGCCAGCTTGCTGTGCGCAGCAACAACAGCTCAGGTATATGCTAACGACAAATTTGTTTCTGAAGATATTTTTCAACTTGAATACGCAGGCGACCCACAAATAAGCCCAGACGGCAAAAAAATTGTTTATGTGCGTAGCGGCTACGACATCATGAAAGATGGCAACAAGCGTAGCTTTTGGCTGTACGATTTAAAGTCTGGTCAACACACGCCGCTGTTTTCTGATGAACATAACTACAGCCAACCAACTTGGTCTCCAGATAGCCAAAAAATTGCTTTTACCAGCAATTCAAGCGGCTCAAATCAACTTCACGTTTATTGGTTAGCGCAAGACAAACAAGCGCTTTTAACGCAACTTCCAAAATCAGTACGTAACTTAACTTGGTCCAATGACTCAGAGCAAATTGCCTTCACTATGAGCATTCCGGAAGGTAAATCTGCGTTCGCTAAATCAGTAAAGCTGCCAAAAAAACCAAAAGGCGCCGAGTGGTCAAAACCAGTTAAAGTAATTGAAAAAGCGCGTTATCAAGCTGATGGTGCAGGCTTTTTAGAACCTTCATATCGTCACGTTTTTGTTATTCCGGTTTCGGGTGGCACACCACGCCAATTAACATCGGGTGATTATCAGCACTATGGTCCACTTGCTTGGGATCCAAGTAACACAAAACTGGCTTTTTCTGCTGATCGCAATGATGACTGGGAATACCGCACTACTGAGTCAGACCTTTATGAAATTGACGTAAAATCAGGTGAGCTTACACAGCTAACAGATTTACCGGGCCGAGAAAGCAATCCTTACTATGCTAAAGACGGTGATGAACTAGCCTTTGTTGCTCGTGATAACGCCCCTGTGCCTTATATTAACTCAACGCTGTCATTACTTGATTTAGATGATAAATCAATCAAGCATATTACTGAAAAATTAGACCGTTCAGTGGCTGATTATAAGTGGTCAGGCGATGGCGACTTTGTTATTCAATACGATGATTTTGGTAAGCGTAAGCTCGCTAAAGTAACCAGCCGCGGTAAGGTAACTGATTTAACTGATACGCTATCGGGCACTTCAATTGGTCGCCCGTATGTTAGCGGTAGTTTTAGCATGGCCAACAATGGCGCAATTGCTTATACAAAAGGCAACGAGTATCGCCCAGCTGATTTAGGCTACCTATACAAAGGTAAAACTAAAACGCTTACTTCATTAAACGAAGATATATTAGGCCATAAAAAGCTAGGTAAAGTACACGAGTTGAATGTTAAGTCGCAGTTTGACGGCCAAGCCATTCAAGGTTGGTACATCACGCCACCTGATTTTGATGAGAGCAAGCAATATCCATTAATGGTTGAAATTCACGGCGGTCCACATCTAGCCTATGGCCCAAGCTTTACTGCTGAATTACAACGTTATGCCGCTGAAGGTTATGTGGTTCTATATGTAAATTACCGTGGTTCAACAAGTTACGGTAAAGACTTTGCATTGCTGTTAGATGGTAAATACAGCTCAGAAGAAGACTTTGCTGACCATAACTCAGCGGTTGATGCCATGATTGCTAAAGGGTTTATCGACAAAGATAACTTATTTATTGCTGGTGGTTCAGCAGGTGGTATTGCAACAGCTTATGCTGTAGGTTTAACAAACCGCTTCAACGCGGCTGCAATTACCAAACCAGTGATCAACTGGTTAAGTAAAACACTGACTGCCGACAGCTACATTGGTCAAATTCGTAACCAGTTCCCGGGCATGCCATGGGATAATGTTGAACACTACTGGAAACGTTCGCCGCTTTCATTAGTGGGTAACGTAACCACGCCATCATTGATCATGACAGGTGAAGAAGACCGCCGTACGCCAATTTCAGAATCAGAGCAATTCTATCAAGCATTAAAACTGCAAAAGGTAGATACCGTACTTATTCGTGTACCGGGCTCACCACATGGTATTGCGGGTCGTCCATCGCGTATGATTTCGAAAATTGAATACACGCTTGCGTGGTTCAAACAATATCAGAAGTAATAAATTAAACAGGAGTGAGCTGCTCACTCCTGTTTAAAAATAATGATGACTAAGCGCAAGTTGAGCAGAGCCTATCGACTGCGCTTTTTCTCCGCACACACCTAAACTCACTTCACAGCTACGTAGTCCACGACTATCTAAGCGTGCAAATGCTGCAATTGATAACTGCTTGAGCTGTTCAAGCGCCATACTCGGTAACGGCGAATCAATTATCACAGCTTGCATATCTAACAAACTTAAACTGTTATGCATGGCAATACTGATAGCCTCTGCGGCTTTTTCAAGCCAAGGCTGAACTAGCCGTTTATGCTCTGCAAACTGACTGTCTGTTAGCTCATACACAGAAATGCCAAGTTGCGCATTATCAAACTCACTTTGCAATGACAGTAACGAACACTGGCTAAGTAACTGCTCCCGTTCAGCGTTTAGCATGGAGCCTATTGCACCGGCATTACCACTTTTGCCTTCGAGAAGCTGATGGTTAATCACCACAGCGCCACCTAAAAAAGCCCCTAAATAGACATATAAAAAATCGCTATAGTTATTAGGATTTCCGAGGCTTAACTCTGCACAGCAGGCTGCGTTATTGTCGTTACTAATATAAACAGGTAACTGAAACTGACTTTCTAAGTAGCCTTTCAAATCAAAGTTTTGCCATTGGCTAAGGGGATTTTTTGCTGAGTCTGAAGTTGCCTGCCATTGCCAAATATCAAACGGCATAGCGACCCCAAGCCCGCAAACATGTGAGCGCAGCTCAGGTTCTAATTGGCTGATTAATTGAGGAATATGTGTTTCTAAAAATACTTTAAGCTCATCAACCGATGCCTCATTCACCTCCAAAGATACAGACGCTCTTTGCGTGCTTTGTAAATCAACGAGTATCAGATCGAAGCGTCGTCGTCCGATTTTTAAACCAAAACTAAACGCGCCATCAGGGTTAAGCCTAAAAGGCACACTTGGCTGCCCTACTCGGCCTTTAACAGGTGCATCACGAAGCAATAGCTTATCTTCTTCGAGCTTATTGATATTCACTGTTGCCGCCTGAGCAGACAAAGCTAACGCCTTCGCTATTTGTGCCTTAGGCATGCTTTGCTGCTGCCTAATTAAACTTAAAATTGCGCGCTCGTTATTGCTTCTTGGTGCTCGCGATAAACTGCTCTTCATAACATCCTTCTTGATACCAGCTTGATAAGCGGCCTATTAGACCTGTTTGGAGTACTATCTACCAGTCAAAATAATAAATCAACTAGGTTGATTTATTATTTGTAGTCATGAATACTGTCGGCCACAACAATATGAACACATTAATCTGGTGAACTATGCAAACACAGTCCGCTATTGTATCGCGCCAAATGCTATGGCCTTTTATTCTGCTTACAATTTGCTTTGCTGCTTGGGGCACTGCAGCCAATATGACAGACCCATTAGTGAAAGTTTTTAGCAAAACATTTTCGATGAGTGCCTTGCAATCAGCATTGGTGCAGTTTAGTTACTATGGCGCTTATTTTTGCCTAGCTTTACCGGCGGCCATGATCAATAGACGGTTTAATTATAAAACGGGGCTGTTAGTAGGTTTAGCCATGGCCGCCTGTGGTGCCTTATTGTTTTACCCTGCTAGCCAAACCATGCTCTATAGTCACTTTTTATTGGCCTTGTTTATACTTGCAGGTGGCTTGTCTATTTTAGAGACCTCTGCAAATCCCTATGTCATGCAGTTAGGATGCGAGCAAACAGCCACCCGTAGACTTAACCTAGCACAAGCTTTTAACCCTGTTGGTACTAATATTGGTGTGTTTTTAGCGGCGACGTTGATTTTACCAAACTTAAATCAAGCCGATAGTGCAAGCCGCGCTTTGATGAATGAGGCACAATTAAAAACCGTTGTTAGTGCTGAACTCGATGCTGTGATGGTGCCGTATGTGGGCATGGCCTGTTGTTTAATCTTGCTATGGCTATGTATCTTCTTTAGCCGCTCTCCTGCAACAGAAACAAAAATAACAGCGCAGCCGTGCAAACTTAAAAAGACCTTTCAACATTTGTATCAAAACAAGCATTATCGATTTGGTGTGCTGGCACAATTTTTTAATGTTGGCGCTCAAACCTGTGTATGGACCTACACCATTGGCTACACCATGGAAGCACTTAACACCACAGAGGTGACTGGTGGCCAAGTATTACAATATTCGATGTTGGTATTTTTAGTATCTCGCTTCATTATGACATGGCTCATGCGCTTTATAAGCGGCGCTAAATTACTGCGTTTTATGGCTTTAGTTGCAGCTGTACTTTGTTTTATTGTTGCAACGCAAGTTAACTTAATGGGCGTAGTCGCACTTGTTGCTATTTCGAGCTGTCTATCTTTGATGTTTCCAACCATTTACGGCACAGCACTTGAAGGTCTGGGTGAAGATGCAAAAGTGGGTGCAGCAGGCTTAGTAATGGCTATTTTAGGAGGCGCATTTTTACCGCTGATCCAAGCCGCAACCATAGATGCCTTTAACACTGCGGTTTCGTTTGTTGTACCACTTGTTTGCTTTTTAATTGTTGCTTTGTATGGTCACCATACCAAAGTAGCAGCAATACCCGCCAAAGCGCAGTTGCAGGACTAAACGCATCAATGAGATAATGCACCTCGTTTACCTACTTAAGCGAGGTGTATCGTCAATTAATGGCACATATTACATTTTTCATGGTCAAGTTTTTGGCCTTTTCTGTTGGCTGTTTTGCCTGCTTTTTACTTCATGACCAAGCTAATGTTGCCCTTGTTTTATCTGCCGCAGTTACTGGGTTAGTTGGCACATTCATTCCTTTTCCTGCTCGTTTTGGTAATCACCCATATGCAGCCATATACGCTGGCAGCTTTGCTGGCATGTGCTCATCAAGTTTAATCAACAGCTACTGGGAACTGAGCTTTATCTCTTTAATTGGTGCCAGCCTTTACGTATTAACTATGAATCTATTTGCAGGTTTTGGTGGTCGTCTTGGTAGCGTTGCTTTTGCCAGTGTAGCGCTTTATATGCTGGCAAAAGGGGTCTTTTAATGGATTTATTTATTGCTATTACCGCTTTATTAGGTGCCTACTCAACGTACTTTTTAGCGCATCATAATCGCTTTGATGGCATCCGTGCATCAGCGGCTACCAGCATTATTGCATTTAGTGTCTTGAGCCTTTTATCTGTTGATGTGGAGCTCTACAGCGTGGCTTTCTTTGGCGGGACTTTCATTGGCATGAGCGCACCAAAGCGCTTTGGTATCTTCACGTTAGCCATTTCTTCGTTACTATTTGCAATGTTGTTTGAATACTTAGTGCCACGTTTGCATGGCTACGGCGGCGCACTTGGCGTAAGCGCATTTTTATCTGTATGTGTTTGTCATATAGGTATTTTACTGGGTGCTCCTCGCAGTAAAAAAAGTAACTAAATCTTACGCAGCAGCTAAAAACCTATACCTTTTCACTAATATTAATTAATATGTTAATAACTTGTTTAAGGATAAAGGGTCTTTATGCTGCTCCGCTCATTTCTGATTGCTACCCTGCTTTGTTTGATCAGTTGTGCGACGGCTGCGAAAACACTGACCTTTCTTGCTGAAGATTTACCACCGTACCATTTTAAAAATCAGCAAGGCGAAGCAGACGGTGCGCTTGTTGAAGTAGTAAAAACAGCTCTAGCACGCGCAAACATCTCCGGCGAATTCAGAATTATGCCAATGGCACGGGCTTTTTATGAGCTTGAAAACAATCCAAACATGTTAATGATTTCGTTACTAAAAAATCCAGCTCGTGAAAGCCGGTTTAAGTGGTTAGAACAAACCTATTTTTCAGATGCTTATTTAGTGGATCTATCGAGTAAAAGCCACAAAATATTTAGCTTAAAGCAAGCCCAGCAGTACCGTGTAGCAACTATTCGAGGCTATTCAAGTGAACATTATTTGAAGCAAGCGGGATTTAATGAAGATAAAAACTTGGTGCTAGTCAGTCATTACCATCAACTTTGGCAATTGCTTGAAAAAGAGCGCATCGACTTTGTGCTTACCAACACTCTAACCTTGCAAAACGAACTGGCATTATCTGGAGTTGACCCTAGTGACATTCATAAAAGCCTGCACTTAGACGACTTTCCCTCAGGCCTTTACCTCGCTGCAAACCTTAATATAGACAAACAACTCGCTATACAATTAACTGATGCAGTTAAAGCTTTAAAGCAAAGCGGTCAATACCAAGCAATTTTACAAAAATGGCAGTTGCCTTTACCCAAATAAAAAATGAAAAATACTCCATTATTTTACAAAAGCTTAGCTTTGGCTTGCACCCTTAGCTGCCTATCGTTAAGCGCCTTTGCAATAACTCCTGAACAGGCTCAAGAAAAACTAAACGAAGCACAATTGCTACGTAACAGTGATCCAAGCCAAGCAACGGATATATTTGAGCAGTTAACTAACGATACAACCCTCATCAATCAGCCACAGATCATTCAAGAAGCGCTCGAATCGTTGGCGTTTATGAATGTAAGCAATGGCGATTATGACCAAGCAATGAGCTATGCAGAGCAACTACTAGATTACGGACAAACACAAAACAATCAGGCTGTAACGGTACGAGCAATGCTTATTCAGGGTTACGCACAAGGTAGAAAAAGTAACTTTCTAACAGCAGAGCAGCACTACCGAGATGCATTATCCATTGCCAAACAGATACAAGATTCTATGCTGATAGCCCAGTCTTATGAGCGATTAGCAGCTATTTTACGGTGGCAAGATAAATACATAGCAGCTCTAAGCGAAGCACAAAAAGCAGTCAATATTTTACGCGAGTTCGATGACGAAAAATCATATGCATCTGCGCTACAAAACTTAGGTATTATTGAAGCCATTATTGGCGATCACAATGCGGCGCTTGCAAATTTAACTCTATCATTTTCTTTGCATCAAAAACTTGATGATAAAAAAGGCATTGCAGATGCGCTTTATGAAATTGGCGAAGTTTATCGACGTATGGGTGACAATGCTCAGTCGTTAAAGCACTTTAAAATGTCTCACGTGTTGGATTTAGAAATTGGCTCTAAAGTCGATATTGGTAATAGTGCCATGAAAGTTGGCTATGCTGCACTTAAACAAGGTGAACTGGCTACAGCCACCGATTACGCTGAGAAGTCGATTAGCTATTATCAACAATCATCTTCAAACACAGGGCTATGTCGCTCGTATAATTTAATGGCGTTAATTGCTTTAAAACAAGGCAACATTAGTGAAGCGCAAGCATATATTGATCGCGCTTTAGCAATCGCTACTGACTATAATTTTCGATCACACTTAGTGTCTTTAGGGATCACTCAAACGCGCATCTATCAAGCCCTTGATGATCATTCAAAAGCTATTAAAACCGCAGAGCAAGCTTTAAAACAGGCTGACGAACTGCATGATGTTGAAGATCAAATTAGCTTAAATAAGTTACTCACTGACTCTTACCTTGCTTTACAACTGTATAAACAAGCATTTGAATCGCAAAGCCGCTATCAAACCCTTGAAGATAATACCGGTAAAAATCAGCACGACTTAACCGTGGCCGCAATGCAAAGCCAAGTGGCTTTTATGCGAAATCAGCAAGAAATCAATCAATTGAGTGCTGATAAGCAAATTCAAGCCGCCCAACTAAGCGAAAGTGAATGGCAATTTAAAGCGTGGTTATTGGGCTTAAGCTGCGTGATTTTACTGATATCAGGCTTTGGCTACCACTCATTTAAAAAGCGTAAACTTGCCAGCGAACGAGCACAGCTACTCCAAGAAGTTGTTGATAAAAAGAACCGCTTACTAGCCGATGTATCTCATGAAATTCGCACGCCACTCACAGCACTACAATTGCAAGTTGAAGCATTGCAATACAATATCGCCAAAGACGTTGATGCCTCTTACGATGCAATTAATCGAAAACTAACCGATATCAATATACTGATCCGTGATATCCATCAACTAGCACAAGCAGATTCAGATAGCCTGTACCTTAACTTAAAACCCTACTTACTTGCTGATGTATTATCCGTTTGGCAACAAGACTTTGCTGCTTTTGTAGAAAACAAAGGCTTTGAATTTACCAGTAACATTCGCGTTGCTGCTGATATCAAGGTGACATGGGATATCGATAAAATTAAGCAAGTACTGACGAACCTTTTATCAAACAGTACTTTTTATACTGATAAACCCGGCAAAATTAAATTTGTAGCGACAGCCTCAGAGCAGAGCATTTCTTTTAGCATTGAAGATACCCCACCCGGCGTTACCGACAATCAGTTAGTTGAAATATTCGAACGCTTATACCGCGTTGATAAGTCGCGCAGCCGCCAAACGGGTGGCTCAGGCCTTGGTCTGGCGATTTGTAAAAGCCTGATTGAAACACACAAAGGCACTATAAAAGCTGAGCACAGTGAGTTAGGTGGCATTAAGATCCTCATTTGCTTACCGCTTATTAGTGAACAACAGGTTTAGTATCACAACTCCCTGAAATCGCCCCTAAACCGGGCGGTTTCACTACATCTAGCCCAATTAATGCCGACCAAGGTCGCATATTATTTAATCAAAAACCGCCCTATATTTTTTAGTACGTTGTACAAATCTCTCACTAAAAAGTATAGGAGCCTCACAATGGCGGGCGAATATCAACAACAATATCAACAGTTCCAGCGCGATCCGGGTCAGTTTTGGCTTGAGCAAAGTAAACGAATTCCTTGGTTTAAAGAGCCAAGTGCTCCTTATCAATATGACGATAATGATTTTTACCATTGGTTTGCCGATGGTCAGCTAAACACTTGTTACCTAGCCCTCGACCAACATGTCGAGGCAGGCTATGGCGACCAAACTGCACTGATTTACGACTCCCCTGTTACCAATACTAAACAACAATACACTTATGGCGAGTTACAAATTCAGGTAGCTAAATTTGCAGGGCTCATGCAATCCCTTGGCGTAAGCAAAGGTGACCGCGTAGTCATTTATATGCCAATGATCCCACAAGCGGTTATTGGTATGCTGGCATGTGCGCGCCTCGGTGCCATTCACTCCGTTGTATTTGGTGGTTTTGCACCGCACGAACTCGCGGTGCGTATTGATGATGCAAAGCCTAAGCTTGTGCTTACTGCGTCTTGCGGGGTGGAAATCAATCATGTGATTGAATATAAACCACTGCTTGATGAAGCACTCGACAATGCCAAGCATGCTGTTGAACACTGTATTGTATTTCAGCGTGAACAAGCCATCGCCGAGATGCAAGATGGCCGAGACATCGATTGGCAATCAGCCTCTGATGCAGCAAGTGCAGTCGCTGCAGTACCTGTTGCAGGTGATGACCCACTTTATATTCTTTACACATCAGGCACTACAGGAACTCCTAAAGGGGTGGTTCGAGAAAACGGGGGGCACGCAGTTGCAATGCATTACAGCATGGAAACCGTGTATGGCATGAAACCCGGTGAGGTATTTTGGGCAGCTTCTGATATTGGCTGGGTAGTTGGTCACTCGTACATTGTATATGCGCCGCTCATTTATCGCTGTGCCACCGTACTTTATGAAGGCAAACCAATTAGAACCCCTGATGCCAGTGCGTTTTGGCGTGTTGTCGAAGATTATAAAGTCACTGCTTTATTTAGTGCTCCAACTGCGTTTCGCGCAATTAAAAAAGAAGACCCTAACGCTGAGGGCTTTAAACAATACAACACCTCAAGTTTAAAGCGTTTATTTTTGGCCGGCGAGCGCCTCGATCCACCCACTTATGAGTGGCTAAAAGACAAAACGGGCTTGCCCGTACTCGACCACTGGTGGCAAACAGAAACAGGTTGGGCAATTGCGTGTAACCCAATTGGTATTGAACAACTTGCCACTAAACCGGGCAGCTCTACGGTACCGACACCGGGCTTTGATGTACAAATTCTTGATATGAACGGTGAACAGTGTGCAGCAAACGAAAGCGGCGCTGTAGTTATAAAGCTTCCCTTACCACCGGGCTGTTTACCTACAATTTGGCAAAACAATGAACGCTTTCAAGCGGGCTATTTAAGTGAATACCCGGGTTATTACCTCTCTGGTGATGGCGGCTATATTGATGACGATGGGTATCTATTTATTATGGGTCGTACCGACGATGTGATTAACGTTGCAGGTCATCGCTTATCAACCGGTGAAATGGAAGAGATTGTAGCAGCCCACCCTGCTGTTGCTGAATGCGCAGTATTTGGGGTTAATGATGCACTCAAAGGGCAACTACCCATGGCAATGATTGTGCTCAAAGATGATTACCTTGGCGATAGCAAAGAAGTCGAGCAACAATTAGTTCACTCGGTAAGAAATCAAATTGGCGCCATTGCCTGCTTAAAAAACATTTTGCATGTTGAGCGCCTCCCAAAAACCCGCTCAGGGAAAATACTCAGAAAGAACTTACGTCAATTGGTCGATGGAGAAGAACTACAAATTCCATCTACCATTGATGATGCAAGTATTTTTGATGAGATCAACCAACAACTTAACAATCGCTGATCTGCGTTTGTAATTTTGTAATGTTACCCAAAGGCCTTGTTTAAGGCCTTTATTCGTTTTGGCCTATGGCTTGCAATTTTACTAGTAAATTAGCAAACGAAAAGGTGGTTAACATGGCTGTTATCGCAGGTTATATCCAATTCAATGAATTAGGCAAAACAGAATTTCATTATATTAATCAACTAGCTGATGTGTTTAATCGCTATAAAAAAGCAGATGTTCAGCGCTTTGATTGTGATAATGGAGCTATTTTTCAATATGATTTTGATGCATACCAACAAGCGAGTTGGTTGCAAACTGAGTCGCAAATTGCAACGCTGATTGGTCATCCCTTACTCAGTAGCTCCCGTAGTGATGATTTAAAGGCCATGGCCAATACAGCTTCGCTCAACACCTGCTTACAGCAATGTGAAGGGGTATTTAGCTTTTGCCAGTTTAATAGCCAATTAGGCAGCTTAGTACTTGCCACCGACCCACTTGGCTTAAAACCATTTTACACCTTAAAAACGGCGCAAGGCTTACTGTTTTCAACCAACTTGGGGATATTTAAACAACTGAGTATTGAGCTTGAAAGCGATGCCGAAGCACTCACAGAGCTTGCGGTACTTGGCTACCCGCTTTTAGATCACACGCCTTATAAAAACATTAAATGCTCATATCCAGGCGAAATATTACGTTTTGATGCCAGCCACGGCGTGGTAAAGCAACGTTACTTTGATTGGGTCGCCCTTGCCAAACAAAACCGAGAGGTGACCGATGCAATTGAAGGCGTTACTCAGGCATTTCGCAGTGTTGTCACAAAAGCGATGCACACCGATAGAAAATTGCTCAGCACCCTGTCGGGCGGCTTAGATTCACGGTTAATTAACTGCGAGCTATTACGCCAAGGTGTTGAGCTTAAGTCGTTTAATTTTTCGCAATCAGATAGCCAAGATCTCTACTGCGCAAAACAATATGCTTCGCAAAATGCTCTTAAACTTGAAGTAGTGCAAGTACGTGACACGCAAAAGCTCTCCGTTGAGCAGCGCCTTGGCAAATACTGGCGCAAAGCACATCACAATGAATATAAAACCGTTTCAAGACCACAAATTAGTTGGTCTGGTAATGGCGGCAGTGTTGGCTTAGGTGCGGTGTTTTATGGCGACGCTATTTATGCTGCGGCAAAAGAAAACAATCTTGATAAACTCATTCAAGCTTATTTAGATCAGCAGTACGCTTATTTGCCAAAGTCAGTGGTTCATAATGCATCTATGCTGCAACAAAAACTAATTGATAATCTAAAACTTAGTTTTAAACCCTTGGCTGAATTGCCACTCGAAAAAGCATTCCAATTGTTTTTGCTACTCAATGATCAGCACCATCATTTGAGCATTCCAAACGAGCAAGTATGCGAGTTTAAAATGGAGTTCTTTCATCCGTTTTATTCGTGGAAAGTGCTGCAATATCCTTTAGCAGTCTCTGTTGAATATGTTCGTAAGCACCGTTTTTATCAGCGCTGGCTGAAAACCAGTTATCCGCGTGCCATGCTTGCACCATGTCAAGCCTATCCGGGCCATATGCCCTGCCCAATCAAAGTAAACTACCAGTCGCAGTGGCAATTTAACAATAACAACCTGATGCGTTTTGGTGAGCTGTTTAAGCTATGGTACGAGATCATGCGCTTTGACCGTCATCAGCTTATAAAACGCAGTCACTTTACCGCGTTATGTATATTGCAATTAGTACATTTAAAAAATGCACAGCCAAATATTCGCATCGCCCAGCGGTTCTGTCAGTGGTGATAGATACTAATCGGCAATAATACTTAATCGTGTGAGGGCATTGTTATGAAATACAAAAACAACTTTCTAAAAAATAATATTTCAGGCTAGAATCAAGTAAGTTATTAATAGTTCAAGCTGAAATTTCAATGAGAAAATGGATCCTTGCCCTGCTTCCTTTAACCGTATTAGCAGGCTGTACCTCGGTAAGTAAAGATGAATGTTTACAAGCCAATTGGCATGGTATTGGTTATAAGCATGGTGCAGATGGCACTGAGTATCGTGATGGCATAGATGCCTTATCACAATGCAGCGAATATGGCGTAAGTGCCAATATTGCTGAATATAAAGTGGGATATGATCAGGGTCTGGCGGTATATTGTGAGCCCGAAAATGGCTTTACCCTTGGCATGCAAGGCGCATCTTACAATGGCGTTTGTAACAGCACTGCTTTTCGTAAAGCATGGCAAGAAGGTAATGATAGGTACGAAGTACAGCAAAGACTGATATACATTGATGAGCGAATTGACGACATTGACCGTCGCTTAAAAGATATTCGCGCAGAGCTTAACAGCAACCAGCTTGATAATGGCCAGCAAAAAGAGCTTTATCGAGAACGCAAAGATTTAGAAAACGAACGCAAAGATTTACGCAAAGAGCGCGCCTTACTACCGCTTTTAAATAAACTACCTAGCGTCGAAATATCAACCGAGTGGTGATGCTTTATGTTTAAGCTTCATCTTATACATTTGCTCGTCAGCTGAGGCGAGCAACTGTTTGGCATTTTTACCATCCTCTGGAAACATCGCAATACCAAAACTTGCACTAACGGGTAACAATGTTGCGTAACGCTTGGCAACTGCTTCAACCGCTTTTTGACAGCGCTCGGCAATATCCTGACAAACAAAGCGTTTTGCTAAGGTCGGCAGTAGAATAACAAATTCGTCCCCGCCAATACGCGCCAACACATCATTATCTCTTAACTGTAATGAAAGTTGCTCACTGATATCTAACAGTAAATTATCGCCCTTTTCATGGCCAAAAGTATCATTAACAAGTTTGAAGTTATCGAGGTCTATATAGATTAACGAAAAGTGATTATGCTCGACGGGCGCTTGCATTGAGAATGCATTCAATTGAATATCTAAGCCACGTCGGTTTAGTAATTTAGTTAATGGGTCTTGATTGACTAATTCACTTAATAATTGTCTGTTTGCCACCTCTTGTGAAATATCATCAAATGCGCCAATGTAATGACTTACATTGCCGCTGTCATCATATAAAGCATCAATCGATAATAACTCAGGAAATACCTCGCCTGATTTACGTTTATTCCACACTTCTCCTTGCCAAGAGCCATCAGCAAGTAATGTCTGCCACATAGATTTGAAAAACTCACAAGGATGACGGCTTGAAGATAAAATGGCAGGGTTTTTTCCTAAAACTTCAGATTTTTTAAAACCCGTTATCTGTTCAAAAGCAGGGTTTACATCAACAATTTTAGGTTCTGAGGTGGTGATTATGATGCCTCTACTGGTTGTCGAAAAAACAGCTGTAAGTAGTTTTATTTGCTCGTTATTTTTAATTTCTTCGCTAACATCTTCTAAGTACCCATTCCACTCAACACTTCCATCTTTATGTGCTACAGGTGAAGACTTGCCTTCAACCCATATTAATCCCTTGGTTGGATGATTAACCCGAAAAACCTCATGCCAATCGTCTAGACTAACGCGTGACCGCACAACACTTTTGTAAATACGTTCATAATCATCTGGATGAACTGTGTCTGTTAAGATACTGGCTGATTGTTTTATTTCTTCAGGTGTACACCCATAAATATCAACCACCTTAGTTGTTGCAAAAGGAAATGATGCATGGCCTTGCTCATCAATTACAAATTGATAAACAAACCCGGGAAGATTGTCAGTAAAGGTTTGTAGCTTAGCGTGCAAAAACTCTATTTCACGTTCTTTGAGCCATTGTTCTGTAATATCAATGTGAACCCCTAGCATCCATTCAGGATTACCTGCTTCATCCCAGCTTTGCACCTTACCTTTATCAAGCACCTTTACCCAGTGCCCTTTTTTATGCTTCATACGAACATCACAAATATAACGCTCAGACTCACCACGAAAGTGAGCATTAAGAAGCTTTTCTGAATTTTCTAAATCATCTGGGTGGGCTAAATTCATCCATGTTTCTATCGATACAGGCTTTAATTCGTCTAAGGTGAAGCCAACGATTTTAGCCCACTTATCATTAAAAATTGTTTCGCCGGTTTGTATATTCCAAAGCCAAATGCCTGCATCACTGCCATCAAGAATTAATTGAGCCACATCTAAACCTAGCTTAGATTTGACCGTCTCATAGCCTTCACTAAATATCATAGTTTTCCTTGCTCGCTAACCCAATGGCACCAATCAAGCCTCTATATTTATATTAGTTAACAAACAATAAAACCTCTAACAGAGTAGGCAAGTATATTGATCTACAACAGCTAAGTGGCTATTGGCCAATCAGCTGCATCGACAACATCAATAAGCTCAGAGACTGTAACATCACCTTGCCATTTGCGAATGAAACGAGCCAAAGGATCATACAGCGCTGTTTGCTTATTAATATGAAAGTGCCGCCCTCCTCTGGGGTCAACACCGACACCCGCAATGTATTGCCAATTCCCCCAATTAGCTGCTACATCATAATCAATGAGCTGTTGCTCGAAATAAGCCGCACCATAGCGCCAATCAAGCTCAAGTTCGTTGACCAAACAACTTGCCGCAATTTGGCGCGAGCGATTAGAAATATAGCCTGTCGCATTAAGCTCATGCATTATTGCGTTCACCAAAGCAAACGGCGTGCGGCCTTGGCACCACGCCTCAAAACGCTGACTATTAAAGGTAGTCAAAGGCGCGCTTTGCTTTTGCCCTTTAAAATGGAAAAGTTTTACACCAGCCTGTACCGCATGCCACTTAAAGTATTCGCGCCACAGTAATTCGAATTTTATCCAATAACTAGACTCATTCGCCCCGTTTTTAAGCTCATATACTTCAACCTCTCTGTACAGCTGTTTTGCGCTAATTGTGCCACCAGCGAGCCATACACTAAACTTGGTACTGTTACTAAAACCATCTAACTCGTTACGTGTTTCTTTATAACTGCTTGGCGCTTTAGACGAAAAGTATGCATTGCAATGCTGCTGAGCTGCAATTAAACCACCTTTAAAACTGCCTGAGTGAGCAGGAACATCATCAATAGGGTTGTCAGGGCATAGTTGTACAGGATGAGGTAAGTGGCCGACCGCTGGCAAAGGCGCTGCTATAAAGGTTGGCTCAGCTTCTACCTTTTTACGAAAAGCAGTAAAGTTTTTTGGTAGGTTATCAAGTTGAAAAGGCAAGTCACTTGCCTTGAACAAGGTATCTTGCTGATAGGTTTTCACCGTCACATGTGGGCATAATGCTTTGATTTTATTGAGCTGCTTTTGCTCGTAAACACCAACCTGCTCAGTACAAACCAATGTTTCAATTTCATATTTTTGCAATCGCTGACTAATTACTTGCTCAGGCTCTCCAGTGATCACATGCAGTGTTTGCCCAAGCTTCTCAACTGCTTGTGCAAATGCCGCGAGACTCTCACGTAAAAAGTTGAATTTATGCGTACCAAACGATTTCGACTGATAGTTAGTTTGCCGAAACCAGCGTGGTTCAATCACAAACACTAAATCAAGCTCACCATCAAAATCAGCTAACTCAGATAGAATTTCATTGTCGACTAGGCGTAAATCATTTTGCAGCCAATATAAAACACGCTTTTTCATTACTTACTCTATTAGAAACCTTAAGAAATCATACGTAAGCCAGCTATTTCACGATTAATTTCGCCTTAGTTGATTATCATATCCCTTATTAATCATAACCTTACAATCTTCAATCAAGTTTAAGTTTTAGTTAAGTTTTTCTTAAGTTAGCGATTTTATGCTGATAACTGTAAAGAATTTAAGGTTGATAAAGCCAAACACGCTGCGTCTTCTTGGTATTTAGTAGGCATAACAAAGATGAATAAAATAACCTCCGTTTTATTATTTTCATGCACTGCTACAGGGACAGTTTATGCAAAAGAACCTTTAAGCTTAGATGTTGTTTGTGAAGTAAAAAGCAAACCTACAACTGAGTTGAGTGAAGATAAAGACATCTTCGTTGATAAACTCAACATTGATACACACACGATTTTTGACACCAATGATCCTGAAACGACTGCACTGCATCGCTTTATCAATTGGTTACATATTGATACCAAGAAAAACGTAATCAGCGAACAGATAACCTTTAAAGAAGGCGACCAAGTCAGTGAGCGTCAGCTACAAGAAGCAGAGCGCATCCTACGCGGCAAAAAATACTTAAGAGATGCCAAAATTAGCTATACAAACGACTGCCTTGAAGATGAGCCACGCGTGGTGCAAATCGATACGTGGGATACCTGGAGTTTATTACCAACCATTAATTTTGGGCGTAGTAGCGGCAATAATAAGTACAGCTTAGGCTTTAAAGAAGAAAACTTTTTAGGGTACGGTATTCGCGCATCATTAAAGTATAAATCAGATCATGAACGCTCTGGCTACCACTCAGTACTGCAGATGCCAGTGCCTTGGCAACCTCATGCAACTCTCACTTTACAAGCTGATGATTACGATGACGGGCAAGTCTTTTTAGTGGATTATCATCAGCCTTTTTATCAACGCAGTAGTGACGCACTAATGCGCTACTTTGCACAATCTCAAAAGCAAAAAAGTTATATCTATCAAAATGGTCAAACTCGTTCAGAGTTTTTTACTGATGAATTAATCGCCCAGTTTGCTTACGGCGGAATTTTATCGCAAGACAGCCAGCAAACCTTCCACTGGCTTGCTGGGATTGATTACCAAGATGTCAGCTACCGCCCTTTTGAAACAGAGCCTTTGCTTGCAGGCCTTAACGATTACACCATTGCAGCGCCTTGGGTCGGATTACATTGGCTAGAAGACAATTACGCCGTATTGCACGATATTGACCTAATAAACCACAACGAAGACGTTAACCTCGGTTGGGAGCTAAATTCAAAGTTTGCCATCGATACCGTAAATTTTGGCCAAGGCTTTTTATTTGATACAAATCTTACCAAAGCGTGGTTTAACAATAACGCCTTGTATCGATTTGCCGCTGGAATAAAAGGCAATGTCGGAACTGAGCTTGATGACCGTTTAGCGCTTTATTCAAAAGCACAAATGAACTATCGCTGGTCAGACTCATTTGCTTTTTATGCGCATGTAAATGGTCATTGGCAAAACCATGAATTTGCTGACAAACCACTGGCTGTTGGCGGTGAAGAAGGTATGCGTGGCTTCCCAGAAAGTTACCAACATGGTACTTCAAGCGTACAAGCAACGGCTGAGCTAAGAATGTACCCTAATATTAATTTGTATCAGTTCGTAGATGTAGGCTTTGTTGGCTTTGTTGATGTTGGGCAGGCATTTGGCAGCACTGAAACTGCGAATATTTCAGATTCAATGCTAACCAGTGCGGGTGTGGGTATTCGCCTATAT
This sequence comes from Pseudoalteromonas sp. Ps84H-4, assembly GCF_024124645.1. Taxonomy (NCBI): domain Bacteria; kingdom Pseudomonadati; phylum Pseudomonadota; class Gammaproteobacteria; order Alteromonadales; family Pseudoalteromonadaceae; genus Pseudoalteromonas; species Pseudoalteromonas sp. Ps84H-4. The sequence continues at coordinate 109,625 of NZ_JAMXSK010000007.1, forward strand.
TCATCGCGCTCAAGTAACGATAATGTTATCCATATCGACTTTAGTACGCCACTTGGCAGTTACCAAGAGGTTGATTCATGGCAAATAGGAATGTCGGTTGAAACAACTTTTTAAGCATCTTGCTCTTTACTCATAAGCTCGCTCATACGCTGCATCAGCTCTTGCTCACTGAGGTCTTCTTTGTGTGTGCCTATAGTCCATATATGGCCAAAAGGGTCTTCTAAAGTCCCTGATCTGTCGCCATAAAATTGGTCATGCACGGGGCGCAGCTCTTTCGCGCCAAGCGACAAAGCTTTAGCAAAAACAGCATCGACATCTTCAACATACAGCATAATGCTCACCGGTGTACCGCCAAGTTGTTGCGGCGACTTAAATTGCACATCAGGGCAATTATCAGAAAGCATAATATGAGAGTCGGCTATTTTTATTTCAGCATGCGCCACTCCACCATCAGGCAGAGGCATTTGCATTACAAGTTCAGCAGCAAAAGCTTGTTTGTAGAACTCTATCGCCTTAGTGGCACCTTCAATAACCAAATACGGGGTTACCGCATGGAAACCTTTTGGGATTGCAGAAACAGCCATGTTACACCTCAACGTTAAATGTGTGAGTTATAAAGGTAGCAGCTGTTGTGCAATTTCACGTTATAAATTTACTTTGATAATGAGTTTGCAAAATCTGGTCTGGGTAGCTTTTCGAGTATGGCGTATAAATAAATCACCACAAGGCAAAGGCCTCCCGCTGCGAAAAATAACGTTGGGCCGTTGTAATAATCTAAAATTAAACCACCACCGAGTGGTGCTAAAGCAAACCCTAAATCATAAAACGAAGCCGCACCAAAGTACGCACCACGAAGATGAGATGGCGCGAGCCTATCGAGGTGCACGTTCATCGTCGGAAATAAAATGGTTTCGGCCAAACTCATCACCACTATTGCACCAATCCAGCCCCAAAATAAATCGATCGGATTAAGTGCTAGCCAAAACTGCGACACCATTAATAGCACTAAACCAATTTGAATTCGCACCGTTAAGTTAAATCGTGCCATCATTTTTAACAGCAAAAATTGGCTTGAAATGATCACTAACGCATTGGTAAATATCAGCGCAGAAATCAATGCAAGTAGGTCGGGTGCCTCTGCACGAGTGAGGTATTGTATGAGTGAACTATCCATTTGCGCATAAATAAACATGCACAAAATATTGGCTAAAATTAAACATTGCAGCAGTTTATCGGCAAATAAAATACGTAAGATTTGCTTGCCCTGTACAGCTGGCTTTTTCTCTTCGGGCTCGTCAATTGCGGCAGTATTTTTTGCAGCTTTATCACTAAAATTAAAGCCCCAAACAAGTAGCACCAATAAAATAGCAAATGCTGCTGCGGTAATATAAAAGCTCGACTGCTCACCTGTTAAACCTAGCCATACTCCAGCTAATGGCCCCACCGCACAGCCCACATTTACAATAAAATACAGCGACTGCATGGCCAGCTCGCGAGTTTGTGCATCATCAATAATATCGCCAATCGCCGCGCTGGTTAATGGTCGCCAAAGTGCGGTTGCTATCGAGCATAAGGTCATCACAATCACATACCCTGCTACCGTTTCTACCTCAGCTAACAACGAGAAAGAAATGATATACAGCACGCCAGTAATGTACATCAGCGTATGCCGGCCCACTTTATCTGATAGGCTGCTACCAATAAAACTGGTGAACACCGAAATCACGGCAGCACTGGTAAGTACCAAACCGACTTCTGTCGCCGATAACGCAAACTTTTCGTACAAGATCACCGCAAGAAATGGCCACACCATGTAATAACTGCCACGGGTAATAAACGAGCCAAATAAGAAGATCCACATAAGCACAGGAAATTGCTTAAAGCGCGCTAAAGAGATATCTGAATTCATTACTAAAATTTTAATTGTGATGGTTAAAACAATATACCTCAATAACCTCTGCTAAGAGTATTTAATCTACAGCTCATTTGTAACACCGCATTAATTAGCTAAGAACCAAAACAACTCAACTAAAAATATTATTTAATGAGTTAAAACCCAAAAACCTAAATACGAATAATTATTGATTGTATTTTTAATTTCTGTACTATACGCACCGTTCCTCAAAAGGAAAATCAACATAAAGAACTGGAAACCTACAATGAAATCAATAAAACCAAGCTTACTGGCACTTGCCATAGCAACACATTTTTCAGCCTTTGCTGATGACGCTAAGCCTAAACAAGATATGGAACGTTTAGTGATTACTGCAACAGGCTTTGAGCAAAAAGTTACCGAAGCACCTGCAAGTATTTCAATTATCACCAATGAAGATATTAAGTCTCATTCCTTCACCTCAGTGCTTGATGCTGTTCAGTATTTAGAAGGTATCGACATTGGTACAACTCGTGATAAAACCGGCCAAGGCAGTGTGAGTATGCGTGGTTTAACAGGTGAATACACCCTGTTACTCATTGATGGTAAACGCCAAAATAACCACGGCGATATTTATCCAAACAATTTTGGTGGCAACGCGTTTAACCACGTACCACCAGTTGATGCCATTGAGCGTGTTGAAGTTATTCGCGGCCCTGCATCAACGCTTTATGGTGCAGATGCACTGGGTGGTGTAATCAATATCATCACTAAAAAGCACACTGATAGCTGGAGCGGTGCTGTTTCATTTAGCCGTTCATTACAACAAAACGATGATTTTGGTGATGACATTACCACTGACTTTAGTGTGATGGGCCCGCTTATCAAAGACGTTTTAAGTTTAGGTGTACGCGGCAGTGTTTACGAGCAACAAGCATCATCGCCAACATTTGAGCCAGCAACCGATCCTAATGGTGTTGTACATGTTCGTTCATTAGGCTTTGGGAGTGGTGGTCGTACCGTTGATAACACCAACGAGCAGTATGGCTTTACGTTAACTTATACCCCGTTTGAGTCTCATCATTTACGTTTTGATTATGATAACTCAAGCCAAGTTTACGACAACACGCCAAGCTACGACATTGAATCAGGCACCATTACTTACCCTCTTGGCACTAAAGATAATATTGAATCAATTTGGCAAGACCGCCGCGGCCAAGTAAACCCGCGTGCAGGTTATGCAGCAGACCAAGAGTTTGATCGTGAATGGTGGTCAATCAGCTACGATGGCGAGCTCGACTGGGCAACGGTGAAGGCCTCGGTTTCTTATGTTGATACACAAAATAATGGCCGTACTTTACCGCTAAGTGTAAGCGAGCGATTGAAGCTGCAAGCGATGTACGATGGTACTGGCGAATACGAAGGAATGGACGAGCAAGCACGTAAAGACTTAGCTGAAGAAACTTTCCTACCGCGCCCTGCTCGCCCACTAGAAAGCAGCCAGTATACCTATGACTTACGCTTTGATATTCCTATCACAGGCAGCTTTGGTAGCCATAATCTAGCAATTGGTGGTCAGTTAATTGATGGCGAGTTAAAAGACGGTGTATTTGGTCTTGAAAGTGACCAAGCAGGTAAAGTACAAGAGCAAAACATGTACTCAATCTTTGCCGAAGATAACTGGATGGCAACCGACAACTTTACCTTCACATTAGGCGCTCGTTACGATGATCATGATGTATTTGGTAGCCAAGTATCACCTCGTGTTTACGGTGTATATAACCTCTCTGACACTTGGACCCTAAAAGGCGGTGTGAGTACAGGTTATAAAACACCACAAACCACTGATCTTTACGACGGTATCACCGGATTTGGTGGTCAGGGCACAAGCCCATTTGCGGGTAACCCAGATTTAGAACCAGAAACCAGTGTGAACTCAGAAATCGCCCTTTACTGGACTTCGCTTGATGGCGATCACAACATTAATGTGACTTACTACAACACCAAGTTTGAAGACAAAATTGCCCGCGGCGACACTATTTTAAGCTGTGAACAAACTAACGATGTGCGCCCTTGTGTGAACTTAGGTCAGTACGATCAGCTTGGCTACGATAGCTACAGCCAAAAAATCAATATCGACGAAGTAGATCTACAAGGTGTTGAAATTGCAGGACAATATACTATCACCAAAACAGTATCGATTAACGGTAACTACACCTGGACTGATAGCGAACAAAAGAGTGGCCCAGAACAAGGTCAGCCATTAACGAACTCAGCTGAGCACATGGCAAACCTTACCTTAAACTGGAAAGCGACTGACTTTATAAACCTATACCTACAAGGTGTATATCGTTCAGACCGTTACCGCGGCTGGGATAACGTGCACGACAAAGCGCTGTACTACAAAAATTACAACCTACTTAATTTAGGTGCGCAGTTTTATGTAAATGAGTACGTGCAAATCAATGCCCGCGTAAACAACCTATTAGACGAAGATTTCACCTCGTATAGCACTAGCTATACCGACCTAAATGGCGATGGTGAGTATGAATACCTAACAGGCCGCGGTGTAGTTAGCGAAGTTACATTCACAGACGACTACAACGTTAAGGATAAAGGCCGTAACTTCTGGATTGGCGTTACCGCTTACTTCTAATAAAACTCCCTGACAATAGACAGCATGTAGCCATATGCTGTCTATTCTTCTTTCTGTCACTAAACTGCCAACTTCACACACTAAGCTGATGATACCTGCGTAAGCTTATTTGTCAGTCTATGGAACATATCCTTACAGCCAGTGGTATCAGTATTAGTTATCAAGATGAAGGCGATAAAAATGCGCCGGTGATCATTTTAATTATTGGCTTAGGTGCTCAATTTACCGTTTGGCCAGAGTCGCTTTATTTTGGCTTGGTCGAAAAAGGCTTTAGGGTTATTCGTTTTGATAATCGTGATGCAGGGCTATCTTCATCATTAGATGAATTAGGCAAGCCGAGTCTTGTAAAGCATTGGCTTAGCCGCCGATTACCCATTCGCACAAAGCTGCCCTATTCGCTCGATGACATGGCTCGCGATGTAAAAGAATTAATGGATGCACTGGCTATCAAAAAAGCGCACTTAGTGGGGGCTTCGATGGGAGGCATGATTGCGCAAATTACCGCGGCAAAGTATAAAAAACGTGTACTGAGCTTAACTTCAATTATGTCGAGCAGCTCGCCGTTATCGTTTTCGGGTTCAAACATTAACCTGTTGGTAAAGCTCGCTAAAATACGCCCCCGCAGCAGTAGTAAAGAAGCTGCGATTGATTACAATGTTCGGCTGAACCAACTCATTGGCAGCCCGGCCTACCCACAAGATGAACACGCTTTATATGCCAATGCTGAGCGCTATATTGAGCGTGCCCACACGAATCAAACTGGCTTTAAACGTCAGCTTGCAGCCATTGCCGCAACGCCCTATCGCGAGCAACTTTTAAAGAAGATTAAAGCCCCAACGTTAGTGATTCACGGCAGTGCTGATCCTGTTATGCCACTGTCTGCGGGCATCAACACCGCTCTGTTAATAAAGCGCAGTAAGTTAAAAGTTGTGCCCGGAATGGGCCATGATTTTCCACCCGCTTTAATGAAAAAAATGACTAAATGGATTGCCAAGCATGCTAATAAAGTGAACTGTAAGAATAATTAGAATTCATGGCTATGCGGACCAACTATATTAACAGCTTCCAGTAAATTGAGGCACTCATATAAGAGTGCCTACAGAATTAAACACTAAACTGGTGCCATGGGCCTGTTATAGCTAGCGTTTTAGAAGGTGAGTAAACATTTACAAACAAGGTACTTCCATCCGGTGAAAAACAGGCACCTGCCAGCTCAGTTTGCGCAACCAAACGGGCAAAATTATAAACTTGGCCTTGAGGTGTAACACCACGAAGATGGTTATCAACCACATCGGTGTATTGGTCTTCACAGACAATTAAATGCCCATTAGGTGACACGGTTAAGTTATCGCCAAAGTTGTAGAGGGTTTTACTGGTACTTTCTACAAACAACGAGATTTTACCGGGTTGCTGTGCTTCTTTATCGGTGCCTTCAAATTCTGATGGTTGATATTTCATAACCTGACCAAGTTGTTTTTTACCACCATTGGTACAGCAAAAATAAAGCTCTTTATCACCCCAATGAATACCTTCACCGCGAGCAAACAGTGCCGCGCCTTGCTTGTATCCACGTAATCGTAAGTCGTCTTTTGGGCTTTCTGGGTTATCTAGATTTACCCACTCAACCTCAAGCTCTTGATGTAGCCTCATGGCTTTATTGTTCCAGTTCCGGCTATCGAATTGTGGCTGACCTTTTACCACCATAGCCTGTAGTTGCCCGCCTTTTTGCAGCTTGCCATACTCTTTTGGAATAAAGCGATAAAAGACGCTATCACCCTTGTCTTCAGTTAAATAAACAATGCCTGTGCGCGGATCAACGGCAGCCGCTTCGTGGTTAAATCGACCCATGGCTTTTAACGGCTCAGGTTTAATTAAGCCTTTGCTACTTGCGGGTACTTCAAAAATATAACCATGGTCTTGGTTAAATCCATCGGCTTTAGTATCGGTGGTTTCTTCGCACGTAAGCCAGGTGCCCCATGGCGTGATACCGCCAGAACAGTTACGAATAGTGCCGACCAATGACAAGTACTCTTGCTCTTTTTGATGGGTTTTTAGGTTATAAATGATATGACTTGTGCCACCGGGTAACGCCACCCCGTCACTGTTAGTATCAAAAGCCAGGGGCGTTTTATGGTTAGCAATACTTGCTTCAGCTTTCGTTAAATCTTTTGGTTTTAGCTCATGGTTTCGCACTAATGCAACACGGTCATTACCAAGTGCAAGGCAGCCCATGCCATCGGCTTTATCAGGTACCGTAAAGCCATCAGACATTTTCTCACCTAAACTTGAAACGACTTGATAACTGAAGCCCTCAGGTAAATCGAGCAACTTATCTGGATCGGGAATTAACGGGCCAAAGCCGACAGCCGTTGTTTTTAAATCACCTAATGACACCTTTCCTATGGCACTTTTTGATAATCCTAAAAAGGCTAACGTGCCCGCCCCTACTAAAAAATCTCGACGTGAAACCATACTAACTCCAAGCTAAACCCAAGTTTATCATACAAATAAAATGGCATTATAAAGCAAAGAAACGATAAAAAGTTACATTATCACAATCTTCACGAAATTGTCATAAAGCTTGATTTTAGTGATTGAACCCGTGCAGCATTAAAAAATATTGATTTAGAGTTTGCGTAAAACGTGCTTTCTAGACGGCGCTTGCATTTAACACACGTTTTGATGCAAATTCAGTAACTGAGGCATGGCTATGTATCTGCTTACTGCTGCCTATGTGTTTTTATAAATCAGTAATAACAACTAAAAAGCTTAAACTCTGTCGTTATGCACGTTCATCTTTAGGTGATTCCATTACTACATGCGTTGTAATGGTGCGTACTTGTGGGATAGAGCCGAGCACATCAGCATGAAACGCTTTATAAGACTTAAGATCTGCCGTCTCGACTCTCAGCAAATATTCAAACGAGCCAGTTACATTGTGGCACTCTTTTACTTCATCAATAAACTCAAGGGCTTGCTCGAATGCTCGCTGAGATACTGTTGAGTGCTCATTTAAGCCAACCCCAACATAAGCGATAAATCCTAGGCCCACAGCCTGATTATTAATAACCGCCCGATACCCCGCAATAACCCCAAGTTTTTCTAATTCTTGCACTCTACGAAGGCATGCCGATGGCGATAAACCCACTTTATCTGCCAGCTCCGCATTGGCAATTCGACCATTGCGTTTAAGCTCATGCAATATTCTATCGTTAATCTTATCTTTTTTCATTTTATGTTGTGAACTTTGAATACATATAACAACATTAAGCGCAAAAATTGCGCTTAATTCAACTTATAATTGCATAAAATTAAAGTGGAGAGATAGCAATGAGTTTTGAAATTTTAACAGCCCTGGCGTTATTTGCCTTGGTGTCATCAATTACTCCTGGACCGAATAACTTAATGTTGATGAGCTCAGGTGCCAACTTTGGCTTTAAAAGAACCACACCACACTTACTTGGCGTGACGCTTGGCTTTATGTTGATGCTGGTTCTAGTGGGCCTTGGCATCATGCAACTATTTGATTTATTTCCACCAAGCTACTTGATATTAAAAGTGTTTTGTATTGCTTATTTACTCTATCTGGCGTTTAAAATTGCCACAAGTAGCGCTCAACAAAAAGCCAATAGTGAAAGTAAGCCGTTTACCTTTATTCAGGCTGCACTTTTTCAATGGGTGAACCCAAAAGCATGGGCAATGGCATTAAGCGCAGTAAGCTTGTATGCCCCAGACAAAAACCTCACCTCTGTGTTAGTAGTAAGCCTCGTATTTGGTTTAATTAACCTGCCATGCGTCAGCTCGTGGACTCTACTTGGCGACAAGCTTCAACACTGGCTTGCCAGCCCAAAGCGCTTAAAAGCATTTAACTACTTAATGGCAATACTATTAATCGCTTCAGTGATGTTTAGTTTGTTTTAAATGAGCAAGATTTGCTAGGAAGTATTACGTACATAGCCTTTGGCAGTCGTATTTTAAGATTTTAAGATGAGAAATTTACCCTGTGCTAAGATTTATTTATCTAGATCTTTTCAGTGCGATTCATGGCTAGTAACGTAGAGAATTACTTTTACCACGGCTTTTTCGTCTTCTTACTTATTACGGTAGTAACCTGCTCCATTATAGCTACGCGCCTGATGCGCAGTAGTTTTAATAACCGCTCAATTTACCTATTTAATCTATTCTTTTACCTCGGTGTAATTGGCTTTGCATGGCTTTGGATCCAAGATCTATTCAACCTTGCGCCGAGCTTTCGCTCTGGTGTGGTGATTTATATGATCTCCATGACATTGCTGCAATTATCTATTTATAACCACGACGAACCCTGTCGATTTAATAAGATAATTATTGCTCATGGGGCTATTTTTTCTGTATTTGCCATCCTTACTCAAAATATTAACCAACTGGCCTTAGTCGAAGCTTGTTATACATTAAGCGTGCTACCTGCACTGATTTACTACACAACAAAGCGTGCTGTATGTGAGAAAAATATAGGCAATACTGTGTTGTCGATGGCGCAATGTATCTTACTGTTAGTGCCCATTTCACAACTGAGTATCATTACCCATGAGCACAACTTAGCAACCCTTTATTCACTTACTGTAATTGCCCATGCAACCGTATTTGTTATGACAGGTCTTGGACTCATCACGACACTATTAGTTGACGAAAAGAAACGTTATTTGGAGCTGTCTTTAAAGGATCCGCTTACCGGACTTTATAACCGCCGCGGACTGCAATTTATTATCGAACAACAGCAATTATTCAGCCCGAACCAAACTTCTAGCCTTTATGCCTGCGTTGTTGATATTGATTACTTCAAGCAAATTAATGATAGATACGGTCACGATGGCGGTGATCTAGTACTCGAAGTGTTCTCTGATTTAATGAAACACCATTTAAAAAAAGAAGACTTATGTTGCCGCCTTGGTGGTGAAGAATTCTTACTGCTATTCTTTGCAGCCGACATCAGCTCAGCAAGACAATTTTTAGACAGTCTTCGTAAAACCATTGAAGCCAGTCAAATAGCTTTTCAAGAGCATCGTATATCGGTTACCGCTAGTTTTGGATTAACTAACTGGCAAGTAAATGACAGCTTTGAAAGCTTAGTGAACCGCGCAGACAAAGCGGTTTATAAAGCGAAAAATAATGGCCGTAATCGAGTCGAAATCAACACCTAAAACCAGAATAAAGAACCAAATATACTAAATAGACAAATGCTTTTGTATTAATCTTGTAAATTCAAACTCTACCACTATAATTAGTGCGTGCTTATACTTAAATTGCAATATGTAGTGCTATGTCTTTAAAAGTATTATTAAATTTTAAATTAAACTGGTTGTTTATTTGTGCCAGCTTATGGCTTTTTGCCCTGCCGATTCAGGCTAAATATGTTGTGCTGTTGTGGGTAAAACCAAAAACGATAGCTTCTATCAGCAAGCCTTTAAAGGGTGTGAGCAATTTGCAAAACAGCATCTCGATTTTGAATGTATTTACGATGGCCCTAAAGACTTTCAAGATATCCGCACGCAAGTATTAGTGATCACCGACCTCGTGCGCAGAAACAACATTAGTGGTTTATTAATCGCTACTACAGACTCTAATTACCTTGTTGAACGCGCTTTAAAAAAGCTTAAAGACAATAATATTCCTGTAATTACCTTTGACTCTGATTTGCTCGAAGATGATCAGCAGTATCGTTTAGCCTATGTGGGTACTAATAATTTTGATTATGGTGTGGCTTTAGGGAACGAACTAAAAAAATTCACTGACAAAGAAATTAACCAAGTCTGTATTCAATCTGGACATTCCACAACACCTAATTTGAACAAACGCATTGAAGGTGTTCGTTATGCGTTATCAGGGCAAAAAGATAAACGCTTAACTGGTGAAAATGGCTGGAGCGAGTTTGACCGCTGCCCTTTATATAGTTTAGGAAAACGTGAAGTATCACTGGGTCAGCTCGACAAACTACTTAATATTGAAAACCCACCACTATTTTTAGCTGTAGCAGGTTTTGCCCAATTTAATCCTAACTACGCAAAAGTGATTGCTAAACAGAAACAACGTATTGCCAGTAAAGAGGTGGTCATTGTTTCTGCCGATACAGAACAAATGCAATTAGAAGTATTAAAACAAGGATTATCATCGGCTAATATTGGTCAAAATCCATTTGAAATGGGACGCCTGTCTGCCGAATTGATGTATCAATACCTAACAAAAGGTGAGCGACCAGCTAAGTCTCACTACTATCTAGACTTTCATTATTGTCAGCAAAGTAATGCAGGTACATGCACAGTTAATCACTAAAACTTTGATCTCACTAAAGTGCAATTAACTCGATAAGCGCTAGACTTACCACAGCTTGATTAATTGTAAGGATTTAGCCATGACACACCTAGTTAGTGATTTAATGACGCCAGACCCATTCGCCATTAGCGCGCAAAATACCCTGCATGACGCGCATAATCTAATGAAAGAGAAAAATGTCCGCCATATTCCAGTGATCAATGAGCACGGTGGTTTAGTTGGCATGTTAACGCAAAAAATCATGATTGCTCAGGTAATGAATATCATGGCGAATTACAGCGCCAGCGCCCTTGAACGCAAAGAAAAGCAAACTAAAGTGGTTGATATTATGGCCACTGATTTTACCAGTATCTCGCCAGAGCAGCCGCTACACGAAGTTGCTAAGTTTTTTGTTGAAAATCGTCATGGCTGCATGCCTGTGGTTGATAAAGATAACAACTTAGTGGGAATTCTAACCTCATCTGACTTTGTTCGTTTAGCGGCGGCATTACTTTCTTAAGTCGTAAATTTGTATCTGCACACTGAATTTTTTACAGAAGGTGTGCAGAGTTTTCATACTCATACCTCATCACAACCACTCCACCTCAAAACAAAACAAAATTAACCCTTTAAATTCAATTGGTTACTAAAATACCATTTTAGGCACAACGTTTGCTTCTACCTAATCAAGCGCGCTTTTAAACTAAAAGCGAAAGGAAATTTATAGATAATCTCGGAGGAGTAATGAGTAATTCATCATCAAAAATCGCAGAATTTACAGCACCCGGTGTTAAAGACCAAGCTGCAGCTGACACGATTGCAATTTTAGACCAGCGTATGGTCGCTTTAATCGATTTACACCTCACTTTAAAACACATTCACTGGAATGTTGTTGGTCCTAACTTCATTGGTGTACACGAAATGCTAGACCCACAAGTAAGCGCAGTGCAAGAGATGACTGATACGATTGCAGAGCGAATTGCAACCATGGGCGGCGTACCTGTTGGCACACCGCAATCAATTGTTGATCGTCGCACTTGGCAAGACTACTCAATTGGCAAAGGCTTAGTCACTGACCATCTAACAGCGCTTGATAAAGTGTATAACGGCGTTAATAAAGATCACCGTGCAGCTATCGAAAAGCTTGCTGAGTTAGACCCAGTTTCTGAAGATATGATCACCGGCCAACTGGCTGATCTAGAACAATTCCAATGGTTTGTTCGTGCGCATATCGAATCGTCTACTGGCGAATTGAAAGGCTAAAACCGCAAAGTCTATCCGAAGACCCCTTGCCCAGCATTTGCTGGGCTTTTTTATGCTTTGCTACAGCCAACCTTTATGTTTAAAGAACAAATAAGGTGCAAAGCCAGACAGCAACATGATGCCAATTGCAAACGGGTAACCCCATGCCCATTGCAGTTCAGGCATGCTGTTAAAATTCATGCCATAAATACTGGCAACGACGGTCGGAGGTAAAAACACCACAGAGGCAATTGAGAAGGTTTTAATAATTTGGTTTTGTTCGATATTAATAAAACCCTGAGTCGAGTCCATTAAGAAATTCACCTTATCAAACAAAAATGTACAGTGAGACATAAGGGTATCAATATCGAGTACAATTTCACGTAGTGACTCGCGGTCTTCAGTTGGTGCACCTAAATGACGCAGTAAAAACGAAATATTTCGGCGCGTATCCATCAAACATAATCGCACCTTACCGTTGTTATCTTCAAGGCGCGAGATCCGGCTGACGGCTTCTTCTAAATCTGAGTCGTCCTCTTCAAGTACATAGGCACTGAGTTTTTCTAACTGGTGATGCATATCTTCAAGCATATCAGCGTGGTTTTCGACTTTTTGGTCAAACAGAGTCACTAAAAGTTGCTTTGGATTATCACACGCCACTTGCCCTTTACGAGCGCGAAGTCGTAATAAACGAAAATCGGCTAATTCATCATCGCGGATTGTCAGCAAACAGTTGTCTTTTAACAAACAAGCCACGGTCACCGTATTAAAGCGTCCTTCATTTGGTGACATAAAAAGCGCATGCACATGTAGGCCTTCGTGGTCGATAAAACAACGGGAAGATGCCTCGATTTCTTCGACATCATCAGCGCCGGGTAAGGTGATATTAAGGGTGCTTGCTAGCGCTTGTCGCTCTTCTTCAGTCGGATTTATGGTGTCAATCCAGTGGGCATTTTTAATAGAAGTAACAAGAGGCGTATCTGCAGCTGGCTCAGTTTCTGTGATCACACCTTGGTCTATAGAAAAAAATCGTAACATTTGCCCTACCCTGATAAATCAATTTAAAACAAATACTATAGCTGTTCACGTTAATGAACAATGACAATGCAACGAATTAAAAGGTAAAGTAGAAAATAATTAAGACCTTACATCATTTACTTATTTCGTTTTTTGAAACGCACAATAATCATACCTATGAAGATGACGCCAAGGCCTATTAAGCAAGGTACAAAAGCGCTTTGCAGGGCAACATCAAACGCTAAAAAGTCGGGGTATCCGGTTTGCCAGAGCGTCCATTCATAACCGAGTTTTGATGCAATATGTTCACCGCCGCTGCTAAGTACGATGATTGCATCATTGTTATCGGGGTTAATGCGAAGCGTGCTATTTATTGCCGGCTCATTTGCGCCATCATGACCAAAGACAAAATCTCCCGATGCTGTTGGTGCATAAAGCATGGTACCTAGCCCCCAAATTGGTGCCCCAAAGCTAATTGCCAAAGGCGCTCGCATAGTGCTGATCATTTGTGAGCTTAACTGTCCTTTTTGAGGTGATGTTAATGCGTTAACTAAGGCTATTAAATCATGACTACTTGCCAGTAAACCTGTTGCCGCTGCCGATGCGTATTGAAAATGCCCAGCAGCTTGCCCGCTTTTATCATAAGCAGGTGCGATGTTGTCCAACTCAGTTAGTACATCGTAACTGGCATCAGTCATGTTAACTGACTTAAAGACGTTATCATTCATCCAAGTTGCAAAGTGTTGATTGGTTTTCTCTTCTACCAGCAACTCTAGCATCAAATAGCCGCCCCCAGAATACTGAAAGTCGCCCACAGGCTTGGTGACTTTAATTTCACGCACACCCGTTGATGATAGCGGCTTGTTTAGCGACTCAAGCAAGCTTGGTACGGTTTCATTTAGCTCAATATCAGCAAAGCCTAAACCATCACCAAGCCCCGCAGTATGAGATAACAGATGAGCAAGGCTAACAGTTTGATTATCAAACTCTGATTCAGGTAACTGCCAGCCCGTCAGTTGCTCATTAATCGCGCGATCTAAACGAATTTGTTGTTGCTCAGCCAGAGTCATCACGCCATAGGCGGTAATAAATTTACTCAGTGATGCCACGGGGAACAGAGTATTGGCGGTTATTTCATCTTTGCTTTTTGAGTAATCTTGAAAAACCACTTGGCCATTTTCAATCAAAACATAAGCGATGTTTGCGTGTTTGTTGGCAATCAGCGCCTGACTGTTGGCAATAAATTGCTCAGTGTTGCCCGTTTCGGCGATGGGTTTTAAAAACCAACCACTAACACCACCATACACACAGGTTGCAGCCCAAACAGATGACAAAAATAGTGTTAACAAAATTGTTTTAAACCAGCTCATACTCTATCCCTTGTATTACAAAGCGACCTTAAACTACTTCGATTTGTTCAGGTTTTTTGATAAAGAACACCATTAAAATTAATAATGCTGCTGGGAATAAGAACACATTCAAATAAGCAAAAATAACCGTTAGCTGTAAGATGCACATCAGTAACAGTAGAATAGAAAACACCGTTAGCAACGACGACATTCCATGGCGTTTTGTTAGTAATAACGCGGCGGTGATCAAACCCACTAGCGCATACAAGCCTAAACTCCCAGCCGAGACCACCATGGCAATAATTGAAATACTTTCAACAACATCGCTCGATGCTTTATCGCCAGCAACGGCAAGATAAACATCGCATAACACAGTGGCATGAAAAGCCAATACCAGCACGGCTAACACGCATAACAAGATGCGAACGCCTTCAACATCAAACATATCTTTTAGTGCCTTGCGTAAACTCAGGTACACATAGATTTCAAGTGCACCAATGAGTACAAACACAAGGTCTGAAAAGTTTAAGCTTTGCAAATCGAGCTTAAGCGCTTCGCCTAAGCCATCAAGTGTTTCGCCAAATACTGAAATCCAGTACATAGGAAAAATTATGGCAAGTAACCCCGCTGCTATGCCGGGTAGTAAATAGTCACGGTTGAGCATATGCCCTCCAAAATCCTGTTGCGTTGTAAAGTTATTCGCTATCGCGTTCGTACACCAAAATATCGCCGGGTTGGCAATTAAGTTCTTCACAAATAGCTTCAAGGGTACTAAAGCGGATCGCTTTCACTTTTCCGTTTTTTAGTAATGATAAATTGGTCATAGAAATACCAATGCGCTGAGATAGCTCCTTCAGCTGCATTTTGTTCTTTGCCAATTCTATATCTAGGTTGATTCGTATTTTCATAGCCTAAAAAGTACGCAATGGATTTATGATTGTCAAACTTTATTTTACGATTATCATAAAACAAAGAATTAAAAACATAATTAACACTTTTTATTTAACTCCGTTTTAAGACTAAAAACCCAGTTAAATCAGCAGTAGGTTCATTCATTGTTGTTTTTTGTAACACTTCTCACATTTTCTTTTCGGCGCGAATCACCTAACCTGAGAAAACACATGCAAGGAGAGAACAATGAAAGACTTACAAAAATTAGTGGGTAATTTAAATAAATCAGGTGCGCTGAGTGGTTTTTTAGGAGGTGTTGCTGGCGGCGGACTAACGAGCTTAATGGGCGGAAAAAGTAAAAAGAGCAGTAAAAAAGCCGTAAAATATGGTGCGCTTGCTGCTGTTGGTGGCCTTGCTTGGAAAGCCTATAAACAATACTCAGAACAAAAAGCGGCTCCAGTTCAGCAAACGAGTTCACGTGGTTTTGATTTTACCCCCGCTACGCTGCCTGAGCAGTCATTTACTGATGCAATCGACGATAATCACAGTGATGGGCAATTATTACTCATGCGTGCCATGATTGCTGCCGCCTATGCTGATGGCCACATTGATGAAACGGAAAGACAAAAAATTTTCGCACAAGTAGAAACAATGCAATTGTCTGTAAAAGAAAAGGCCATGCTGTTCGATGAGCTAAGAAAACCAATGCAACTATCAGAATTAGTTGCCGCTGTGCCAAACGCACAAATGGGTATTGAAGTCTATGCAGCCAGTGCCAGCGCAATTGATTTAAGCCAAGCAATCTCTAAACACTACTTAGAAACGCTGGCTAATCAATTATGTATTCCTAGAGAATTGGTAATGAGCATTCATAGAGAACTTGCCGAGTACCAATAAAAATGGGGCCTACTAGCCCCGTTTTTAGTATTAAGCCTTTGCTAATTAGTGCGGTTTTTTAGTGCCGTAACGCACCATATCTTTACCGTTTTCATACACATCATTGCTTACGTAACGACCAAGTAAAAGTTGATGTTTATCATCAAGTACCGCGATAAATGGGCGGCCATCACTATTGTTGGTTGCAAGGGCTACACCGGTTACATTCTCAAGCCCTAAACCGCCATTTTCAACTAGGCGTAAAAACGTTTCTAATTCGTCTAATGTTTCAATTACATCGTTATCGTTAATCATCTCAAATACTCAGTGATTGCTAATGGGCGTAGCATAGCAGGATTAAAAATAAGGTGCGAACCAGTGCGTAAATTTGCCACCATAAATGTCGTTTTTTTGCAATATTTCGCCTATTGCCATCGTTACACTTATTGCTCTTCAAACAGCTTAGGAACCACCATGAACCGAGCCAATTATTTTGCTTTACAACCTCAATTAACAAAACATCTAATTGATCAAGAACAGTTAATTAAACAAGCAGCCGAGGCAACTTTCGGCTTAACGACTTGGGAACTAGTGAAATTAAGAGTATCCCAGCTAAATCAATGCGCGTATTGCATTGCTATGCATACCAAACAAGCCAGAGAGTACGGTGTAACTAACAACCGTATTATTGCTTTAAGTGCTTGGCAAGACATGCCAATTTACTCACAGCACGAGCGACTAGCCTTAGCATTGTGTGAAAAATTGACACAAGCACACACCATTGATGATACTTTCTACCAGACCCTAGAAAATCAATTTACAGAGCCAGGCTTGGTTGCACTCACCATTGCTATTAACGCGATTAATAGTTGGAATCGTGTAGTGAAGATATTTAAGCCTACAGTGGAGTTTAATGAATAACCATTTAACGCTAGAACTAAAAACCCCAGAGGGCAATCTTGCCGAGAGTATACAGGCTATATGGTATGCCAAAGCACACTTAGCAGGTGAACAATGGCTGGCTTGTGATGGTGCAACTGGGGTTATTTTTCCCGTTACAGGTGAAGTTTTATTGGATGATGAATCTCTTGCGCATCCCTATGTATTTCAACAAACCTCAACTCATGCTTCTAAGCTCAGCTTTTCTAAAGGTGCTCAATTTTGTGGTATTCGCTTTAATCCAACCGTATTGCCAGAGCTAAAAAGAAACGACCATCCGCTGATTGCTACGCCTTCACTGTGCGCCATAGCTGAAAGCCTGCAAGATAACGCCAGCTTAGCAGCGTTTGTTGCGCTTATTAGTCGTCACTTTACAAATAATAAAAACATTAACCAAAGTAACAAACACTCAAAACACTTAATTCGTAACCTTATTGAGTTAACACCACTTGAAACCGCTTATCAACTTGCCCCTCTCAGTCAACGCCAGCTTGAAAGGCAAGTAAAGGATCAATGCGGTGTCACCCCTAAGTATTTTGAGCGAATATACCGGGTAAAACTTGCTAAACAAGCGATTAAAGATAACCCCGAAATGAGCTTTGCAGATATTGCACTAGAATGTGGCTTTGCCGATCAGCCTCATTTAATCAAAGAATTCAAAGCAATAATGCACATCACGCCAGCAAAATACCGCAAGTTATTAAAAGACTCTCAAACTAAACAAACAAAGCTCATTTTGCGTTAGTCATCCTCAAAACGCAGAATATCACCAGGCTGACAACCTAAGTGCTTACAAATTGCATCTAAGGTCGTAAAGCGCACAGCTTTAGCTCGCCCAGCTCTAAGAACTGATAAGTTTTGTGGCGTAATACCTATCGCTTCAGCTAATTCTGCAGACTTCATTTTTCGCTTAGCTAACACTACATCTAAATCAATAATAATCGCCATTAAATCACTAACTCTTGCTCTTTTTTTAGCTGCTGCGCTTGACCCATGATCCAACCAATAACATAAATAATTAATCCCATCACTAAGCCTATAATATCAGTATCTTGTATAGCCACGACCCTTCCGATATCTGATCCTGTTGCCAAGTTAAGAAGAGTTATAAGTAGTGACGGGTAGCACACAACTAGTGCAAATTGCGCCAATAATACGCCACCTAACCATTTAAAACATTGTATATTTTCAATAGCGAAGAAGGATCCACGTCGGTAAAGCAAAAATAACCGAATCAAAATTATGTTGATCAGAATAAACGGTAGCAATTGCACAAGACCAAGCCATAAAACACTATCAAAACCATGCTCATTTAATGTTTGTGCTACTCCTTGCCAAGAGCCGCTGACTTCAAGACCAATCCACATATGCGCACCATTACTTTGTGTAAAACTTAAAACATTACTGTCACTGAAAAGCACAATAATGCTTGTTACTAACAAGCTAATAAGCGTAAAAAATAGCAGGCTTAGGATAAACGAACTCATCCAAACAATTTTTTTCATGACGATTTACTCAGTGTTATTTGTTTTAGAAGTTGCTCATAATGAGTCGCTAACTGCTTACCTGTTAACGCATTAGAATGGTGCTTCCCTTTTGCAATGTAAATCTGCTTTTGCTGAGATTTTGCATGTTGATATAGTGACTTAGCTAACTCAGGTGGAGTTTGAGTGTCTTTTTCACCGGTAATTATTAATAGCGGTGCTTGATAAACTTGTAACGCTTTTAAATTATCGACTTGTTTAATCTCTTCACTAAACTCAACACTAACAAACGGTTTAGCAAACCACGGAATTCGTGCTGCTGTCATCTGTTCAACATTTGTCACACTCCCTTCAAGTACCAGAGCATCAACGTTACGCTGACTGGCAAGATAACCGGCAATCATACTTCCTAAAGAATGACCATGGATCACCACAGGCAAAGTATTTAGGTCTGATCTGCTTTTTACATAATCAAATACCTGTAATGCATCAGCTTGCAGATTAGCTACGCTAGGTACTCCAGAACTAAGCCCATAACCACGATGATCCATCATTAAAATATTAACTTGAAAAGGTAAAAGTAGCTTGGCAGGTTCCCCACCTGCGGCACTAACGCGAAACTGGTTACCACCGAAGTAAATTACCGTGGCACGAGCATCTGCAACTTTAATAAGGGTACCCTTAAGTCGAGTACCCTCATCGGTAGTTAAAGTTATCTCCAGTGTTTTGGCGGTGGCATTAACACTTTGTATTTCCTGCATCGTTATTTTTTTATCAGGGTATAAAAAGTGAGACTCCTCAACCTTAATTGTCGTACAACCAGTTAATAACAGCACAATCAGCGAAACCACCGCAATAGAACCAAATTTCATTTTCACGATCCTTCTAGTAAAAAAACTACTATGGCACTAGATAAGTTAAAAAACAAACTAAAATTACCGAAAAACGATAATTAATTATTTAATATCGAACATTAAAAGCCCTTCCTTTGAGAAATAACTTTGATCAAAAGCGCTATCTCCTTTAATTCATTATTTTTCAAATTCTGTGTTGAGCGATTTTATTTGCGCTCGGCTTTTATCCATAGGATAGTTAACGCAAGCCTACTAAACGTGCTGTAACTAAATAGGATAATCATGAAAAAAGTTTTACTTGCCACCGGCTTAATTGCCTCGTCATTTACTGCATTTGCAGCCAATTTAACCGTTGAAGAACTGCGTATTGAAAAAGCCAGCAAAGCAATGCCAAAAGTGTTGAGCGCTTTCTCTGATCAAGTAAATCATTTTGAAAAGCAGTGGCAAGCTGCCACCAGTTATCAGCAGGCAAGTGACCTTATTGATGCTTACGCCAAACAATTATGGCGCGACGCCAAAGCACGTATCATTAAAACCAACAGCTTCGACGACCGAGAGCTGTACTGGGCGCGTTTACTTTCAAGCAAAATTATTCGTACCAGCAAACCCCAGTTTGCAATGACCGATAGTGAACAAACCGCGTTATTAACAATGCTTGAAAATGGCAGTCGTGGCCGCACCGACCTTGATTACAGTAAAAAAACCGACAAACGCATTTTAATTACAGGTTTTGATCCGTTCCTTTTAGATAGAAATATTAATCAAAGTAACCCATCAGGTGTTGCGGCATTATTACTTGATGGCCAAGTTATTAATTACAATGGCATTAGCGCTGAGATCAATACGGTGATGGTGCCAGTACGCTACGAAGACTTTGACCAAGGTATTATCGAATCATTACTTGCGCCATATTACGCGCTTAACAATGTCGATATGATTGCCACTATCAGTATGGGCAGCAAAGACTTTGATCTTGAACGCTTTCCGGGTAAACGCCGCAGTGTAACGGCACCCGATAACGCCAACATAGTGTATGGCGGCACAGCCACTGCACCGAAAATTTCGAGCCTAAACGACCGCCCTCTTCCGGGCAATGAGTTTGTGACTTTTAGCTTACCAGTTAAGCAAATGCAACAAGCCAAAGGGCCATTCCCAATCAACGACAATCATAAAGTTGTGACTCTAGAAAAAGCATTTGAGCCAAAATCACTTAAAGAGTTAGAAGGTGCGATTGCGGTTAAAGGTGGCGGTGGCGGCTACTTATCTAATGAGATTTCGTACCGCAGTATTCGTCTTCGTGATGAGCTTAATTCAGACATCCCTACAGGGCATATTCATACCCCACGTATTCAACAATTTGAACCAGAAACAGAAGCTAAAATTGTTAAGCAAATTAAAGCCATGCTAGAGCACAGCTTAGTTGCAATTTAAAGCGTGAAGCTCAGCTATAAAGCAATAGCTGAGCTTCACCCTGCAACACAGCAGTTGCGGCTTTGCTTTTTCGCTTTATAAAGCGCGTCATCCGCTATTTTAAACAAGCTATCTGAATCAAACGCCTCATTAGCAGCCTTACTGGCAACACCTATCGATAAAGTAACATAGCTTAAGTCTGTGCGACCTTGGTGAGTAATGTGAGCTGACGCAACAGCAGTTCGTAGCGTTTCAGCCACTTTGAGTGCCTGATGCTTATCGGTATTGCTAAGCACAATTACAAATTCTTCGCCGCCATACCGGGCAACAAAATGGTTGTCTGGATTGGTATTATCTTTAAGTATATTGGCGACTTCACATAGCGCTTTATCACCCTGTTCATGGCCATAATAGTCGTTATAGAGTTTGAAGTGATCAACATCAGCTACGATAAATGATACTGCGGTCTCTTCACATTGCGGATCATTAGCAAGATCTTCTAAATGCTTATCCAATGCTCGACGATTTGCCAGTAAAGTCATTGCATCTGTATTACTGATTTGCTCAAGTTTTGCATGGCGCGCAAACAGTTCAGCGCGCTGTGTTTCAATTAATGCGAACAGTTCATTAATACCTTGTCCTAACTGGTGTAATTCATTGTCACCATAGTAATTAGCACGGATACTAAAATCGTTGTTACTGATTGCCGAATATACCGACACTTTCACTTTACTAAGGGGGCGTAAAACTTGCTGATTAATGTAAAGATAAAACAATATAAACACAGAACCAGATATCATTAACCCGGTTAGCAAAGAACTATCAAATAAATTTTTATCATAGGTATGTTCTCTGGTAGGAATAGATAATACAAACAGAAGGTTAGAATATTTATCTTCAACACCAATGTAGAGTTGATCATTGTAAGTGATCGGCTGAAAATCTGTATTTTTTTTGCCAAAAACTGTGGTTAAGTAATCAGAGTAACGTTGTGCTTCCTCACCTTCGTAATAGCCAATATCCTCGGCAAGCCCAGGCGTTAAAGTCTCAATAAATGCTTCATCAATAAAACTCCACAACATTAAAGAGCCGGTCGGTACGCCCAATCCATCTGACTTAGTAACATTATAAGACACTGTTAATGCAGGCTTGTTATCAATTTGTATAAAGTGAACTTTAGAAATTAATGGCTCTGATTGACTATTCAAATCACTCGGTAAAACAATCAAATCATTATCTATGAGTAGTTTTGGTGTCTCAAGAATGACTGGAGAATAGGCTTGGTACTCATTGTCAAAGCTTCCTCCTGCAATAATTACAGCTTCAGTATCGTACAAATACCAACCATTAACGTCTAATCGTTGAAGCGCATCTGCAATAATATAATCATTGTTGAACCAGTCTGCATTGCGCTCTTTGGCTGCATTATACATGACGTCCCAAGCCGAGCTGTCGAACACCATTTTCGATAAAGCATCTATTTCTTGTTGTAGTTGTGATTGAACTCGTTGAATATCAATTTTGTCGTTTTGCTTAGCCATTGCCTCGAAAGAGGGCAAAATCCAAAAATGCCTAATAATGGTCTGCGCACCTAAAATAGCAAAGCAAGCAAAGGTAAAAGCAAGAAGTAAACGTTTTTTCAGTCTCGTTCCTATAACCATAAAGCAGTACACCAACCACAAAAGAACAACTTAAGTACTACCAGTATAATCCCCTTTTGCCTGTTTGCTTGTTAGTCAGCTAATAATCTGTCAATAAAGGATAAAGTACGATGCCCCTTACTCGTATGAAATTGTAAATCTAATTTTTACATCTAAACTCTTATTATGAGGAATCGTTAGATTTACGCATGAAAGGTATTATTTTTACTGAATTTATAGATATGGTTGAACATGAGTTCTCATATGAACTAGTGGATAAAATAATCACAGAAAACTCACTGTTCACTGATGGTGCTTATACGAGTGTGGGCAACTATGATAATAAAGAATTGATCATGCTAGTCACTTCACTAAGTAAACATATTGATAAGCCTGTTGATGAGCTTGTACATGCCTATGGTAAGTACCTGTTAGGTCGCTTCTTTGTATTATTCCCACATTTTTTCAAAAACGTCAGTAACACCTTTGACTTCCTTGATACTATTGACCGTCACGTTCATATCGAAGTCAAGAAGCTATACAGTGATGCAGAGCTTCCAAGCTTTTGGACACAACGTATTAGTGATACACAAATGCAAATGTTCTATCGCTCATATAACCCTTTTGCTTATTTAGCTGAGGGGTTAATCGAAGGAGCATGCGAACATTTTAATGAAACATTGACCGTTAAAAGTGAGATTGAACCTGATTATCAATCGGCCATTTTTACCCTAACAAAAGTAATCTAGCGTGGATGAGAACCTTTTTAAACGTCGATTAGAGCGAGAGCGCCGAGCTAGAATAGAGGCTGAAGCGCTTCTTGAGCAGAAGTCAATGGAGTTATATGAAGCGAATATGACTCTAAAAAAAGCAGCCGAAACACTAGAGCAAGAGGTTGCCCAGCGCACTGATGACTTAAACAAAGCCAAAATAGCCGCTGATACTGCAAATAATGCAAAATCAATGTTTCTAGCTAATATGAGCCACGAAATTCGCACTCCGATGAATGCTATATTAGGCATGGCTTACCTTGCCTTAGATACTGAGTTAACTGACAAACAATATGATTACATTGAGAAAATTCAATTATCAGCTAAGTCTTTACTAGGGATCATTAACGATATTTTAGACTTTTCAAAAGTCGAAGCGAATAAATTAGAATTAGAAAGTAATGATTTCAATATTAATGACCTTTTATCCACTTTGGCTAACTTAGCCAGTAGCTTGATCGAAAAACATAACATTGAGGTCATATTTGATATTGATGATAATATTCCCGAATACCTCATTGGCGATACGTTAAGGTTAAATCAGGTACTGTTAAACCTACTTAGTAATGCAATTAAATTTTCAAATAATAAAAATGTTAAGTTAACACTCTTATGTGTATCGCAAACTGATGAGAATATTCAAATTGAATTTAAAGTCACTGATCAAGGGATTGGTATGACTGAGGAGCAGGTCAAGACGATATTTAAGCCATTTTCTCAAGCTGATATTTCAACAACAAGAAAATTTGGAGGTACAGGCCTTGGCTTAGTGATCAGTAAAAAAATAGTTGAATTAATGGGTGGCAATATTCACGTTGATAGCCAGCTAAATGCTGGCAGCTGCTTTAGCTTCACCGCATCTTTTGGTAAGTCGGCTGTAAAAAGTAACTATAATACAAACGATTACAAAAACAAAAGTGCGCTAATAATTGAACAAGACCATATAAAAGAAAGGCACCTTTTTAAATTACTCGAAAAGTTGGGCATAAAAGTTGATAGTATTTCTTATCATGATGACAAACTATTAAACATAGATCCCTGCCAAGACTATGACTTTATTTTCCTTGATTGGCATATTTTTAATGATGAACACAGCTCCCTTCTCAATAACCTAAAAAAACAACTTACTATCAATATTAAGAAAATAATTATTCTTGCCTCATTTGAAAATCAAAAAGTAAAAAGTAGCTTAACTAAGCTTGATAAAAATATTGATGAAATTTTATTAAAACCAATTATCAAAGCTAACTTATGTAAATCACTGGATCACGTCTTAGGTATTGAGAAAAAGAAAACAAACAAAATTGATACCAGCTGTTTTAAAAAACTCGCTGGTTCAAGAATTTTATTAGTTGAAGACAATCCGCTTAACCAACAAATTGCATCCCAAATACTGCGCTCAAATGGCTTTATTGTTGATATTGCCGAAGATGGTATTGCGGCCATTGAAGCTGTCGAAAAAGACACATTCGATTGTATTTTGATGGACTGCCAAATGCCAAGAATGGATGGTTATACCGCAGCGAATAAAATTAAAGAGCAGCCAAAGTTTGCCCATATCCCTATTATTGCCATGACCGCCAACACCATGGAAGCCGACCTCACCAAAGCCAAAGAGTCAGGGATGCAAGGTTATATAGCCAAGCCTATAGAAGTACAAACTATGTTTGAGGTCATTGCAGAGCATTTAACTCAAAAACCACTGTGAACGCTAATCAGTAAGCTCCACGATTTGTTGTTCAACTAATGAGTTGTTCTGCTTACGAAACTCATTAGGGTTTACCCCGACAATGCTTTTAAAAACACGGTTAAAGGTAGCAAGCGAAGAAAAACCACTTTCCAATGCAATACTAAGAATACTCCAATGACTTGCTTCATCTTTTAGTAATAGCGTTTGTGCGTACTGAACTCGGTACTGATTTATAAATAAATTAAAATTAGTGGCTTTAAAATGATGGCGAATAGCGCGGCTAATCTTGTACTCAGGTACTGCTAATACTTGTGCAAAATCAGAGATTTTTAAATTACTTTGTAAGTAAAGCTGCTTGTTGATCAGTGCTTCTATACCCGTGATAATCTCAGGCTCTACCTCTTTATTTTCAGACAACTCAGTTTGTTTGTGAGCTGTGCTTACATCTTCAGAGTTCACTACTTCAGTATCAACTGATTCAGGCACGCTACTATGAGCACGTTTTTGCAAAAACATCACTAACTGCATCGCAAGTATAATCAATAACGCAGATGAGGTAATTATAAGCGGCTCAAAGCGTTGAAATTCGCTTTCACTAAATAAAAACTTAGGCAAAATGCTGGCATTAAATACCGCTAAAAAGTAGCAACTACCAAAAATTTTTGCCTGCAACTTTTGTGTGTCGGTTTTATCTTTATAACCTCGTAATGCTTCCCAAAAAGACAGCACCAGAATACTTGAAGATAGCAGCACTGTTATTTCGGCCATACCTTGCTTTAATCGCCACATAAATTGGCTATCAGGGAAAACCTGCACATCAATACTTACTAAATAATGCCAAGTTTGGTTGAACATAATTAACCCCGCAATCGCGCCTGCCACTGCAATATGTACGGTAGAAATAGGTTTGTGCTCACGAAATAAAGTACGTGAAATCAGCCAAGACATATTACAGGTAGCACAGGTAAATAAGCCAATTAAATAGCTGTAAACACCTATACTTGGTGCACTGATTTTTTGCACACCAACCATGCAAAGCGAGCCACAAAATACAGCAAACAGATAATGAATGAGCTGCTTATCCTTTTTCATGCCATTTAGCAGCATTAGCCCCATACAGACAAAAACGAGCACGTAATAAGGGGAAGTATTTTGCATAACTCGGCATACCTTAAATTGGGTGTTTGATGAATTATTTACCAATCAGACAAGTTTACTGTCTCAAAATCAACATAGCAAAAAGAGTTTGTTAGTGAATGTGTCAATCCCTGTTTTAGTAGTCATAAATAAATACAGTTTTTCATTGCTCAAATTTCGAATTTGAGAAGAAATCTTGCTCTAGCCCTTTATATTTGCGGTATTAGAAAAATGTAATGGAATTGGTTATGTCTAACAGAAATAGCAAAGTCACGCCTTTGAAGGCGCTCGAATACAGTAAAAAACTTTGGTTTATTAGCCTGCTAATGGCACAAATTTGCTTTGTGGTTTACCTCATTCTTGGTTATGGAATGACAGGATTAACAACAGGCCTATCAGGTTGGAACCGACTAAATAACACCGCCTATGTTGCCAATGATGCTACCGGGAATTTAATGTATGCAGTGCATGTATTATTTGCAGTCGTGATGATCCTTGGTGGAAGCTTACAGCTCATTGAGAAATTGCGAGCAAAATACAGAACATTTCATCGTTATAATGGCCGTGTCTTTGTTGTTTTAGCTTGCTGTATTTCATTTGCAGGCATGTACTTAATGATAGTAAGGGGCACCGTTGGTAATACCTTGATGCATGCACTGACGATGTTTGGCGGCTTTGTGGTTATTGTATCAAGTATATTCGCGGTTAAAACTGCGTGGGCTCGTGACTTCAACGCGCATAAAACTTGGGCGATACGCTTATACCTTGCAGCTAATGGTGTGTTGTTTTTTAGATTAATGATATTTGCATGGTTTTTAGTATTTGGCACCTTAGGCGTTGATACCGCGACCTTCACAGGGCCAGCAGTGATTGCCGTAAGCCTTTGCTCTTATTTAGTTCCTCTTTTAATCGCTGAGCTTGTCCGCTATGCAGAGCAAACTCCCCATACATCTATCACTCTCGCTACTGCATCTTTGATGGTGTTAATATCTGTCGTATTTTTAATCGGCTTATTTGGGGTGACGCTGGCAAACTGGTACCCTGCCATCACCGCTTAACCAAGCTTTAAAGCTAAAAAGCTAAAAAGCTAAAAAGCCACCTATATAGGTGGCTTAATACTTTTAATCTGCATTACAGTAAATTAATACAATTCAAATAACGGGCGGCCGTTTTCGTCGAACTTAACTTCCATAACACGAGCATGGCGGTTTGGATCGTAAAGCGGATCTTTTACAATCTCTTCAAGTGGACGCGTATCTGTTTTTGGCACCACACTTGGTTCACCTACTGCGTGCTCATAGTCACGGGCATGGTAAACACACAGTGGTGTTTGTCCATCTTCAGCAACAGTAAAACAGTTATGACCAGGGCCGAAGATTTTCTTTTCAACGTTGGTCTCCAGCACTGGCATACGTGTTTTAGTCCAAGAATTACGATCAAGCAAGTCACTGTTTTCGTCAGCTTCCATATAGCCCATGCAGTAACATGCACCAGTTGCGCTCGCAGAGAAAGCAATGAAGATTTTCCCGTTATTTTTAAGCACTGCTGGGCCTTCGTTTACCCAAAAGTCGACACGTTCCCAATCATAATCAGGGGTTGTTAGCATAAACTGTGCGGTTTTTAGCTTAATTGGCGATTCCATTTCAGCTAAATAAAGATTTGATGCCGCAAATTGGCCACCAGTTTTCTCTGCCCAGCAAAAGTAACGTTTACCGTTATTTTCAAAAATGGTGGCATCTAAAGAAAAATCAGTGAACGACTTTTCATCGCCGTCAGCTGCTTGCATCATGCCAAGCTCAACCCATTCGTCATTTAATGGATCTTGACCTTTACACTCAAGTACATACGGGCGTAGTGCCCAGATATCTTGTTCTTCGCTGGCTGCAAAATAGATATACCACTTACCATCAAGGTAATGAATTTCAGGTGCCCAAATATGTCGGCTCATTGGGCCGCTGTCGTGTTTAAACCAAATATCAAAGGTCTCAGCGTCTTTTAAGCCCTCTAAAGTCGTAGACTTACGAAGTTCAATGCGATCATAAGTGGGTACAGAACCGGTAAAATAATAAAAGCCGTCGCTGTGCTTATGCACAAACGGGTCGGCACGTTGCTCTACTAGCGGGCTATTAGTGTGTAATGTCATATTGAAACCTGATCATTGGATTTTTATTTGTATTATTTTATTACTTTTATAAGAACCACAAATATAGCATTATTTTTAGCAAACGGTAAAAGGAAATGTAAGGTGCAACAGATTTTTAGAGGTAAACTCAATATAGACAAGAAAAAGCAAGCTTAAAAACGCACAATTTGGACGACTCTAAGCTTGCTCTAGAATAAAAAGGGGGACATCACTCCACCCTTGATTTAGGTATCGCTATTGCGATTTGGCTTTATATTCTTCAGGTTTTTTCGATAACACAACATCAACGGGCATAACATCACCCGAAACTTTCTTAACGGTTAAAGTATGTGGCCCCGCTGCCAAGTCATGCTTTTCAAAAACAATGCTTTGTACTTGTCGATAATTGTTACCGTCAAAAATTGAATACGTCCCTTGTGATTGACCATCCAAGATCACTTCTATGTCACCTTGGTTTGCAGCTTTTGAAGTAGCAAAGACAATACTCGAGCCAGTAAACTGGTAACTAAAATAAGCTCCATTTACTTCGGTTATGTGCATATCTTGCTTATACTCTCCAGTATTCGTTTGGCTTACAGATTGCCAGTTCCCATTATCACTATATTGGATACGTGGATCATCATCGTTGACTAATTCAAGGCCTGAGTAAGTTGTATCTTGCGTTGTACCCACTGTATTACCGACTGTTTGGATCTGCACCAAGCGGTCAACTAACCAAGTGCCATTTGGATTAATCGCAACATCTAAAGTGGTAACCCCCCCGACTTGCGAAATAGCTTTCACCCGCTCGGCGACTTCTTCATTGCTGTATTTTAGGCTTCGTTTTACTTGACCCCAACCACCAAAAAGTGGGTCTTCTAGTGATGTATATGTAAAGCCATGCCACTGCACTTTGGTGCCAAGTGCTGTTGTCACTTCGCCTGATTCAGGAATGGGCGGAAGCTCATTATGCTCACCTTGGGTGTAGTTACTTTGTGGGTCATTTGGAATGAAGCTATAGTCAAATCCATCACTAATAGTGATAACAGCATTTGGATTACCACTTCGCACTGACTCAGCTAACTTATCAGCAACTGGGTAAGCATTGTTTGCAGCTAATTCTTGCTCTGACTCATCAGCTTGGTACCAACCATCAAACCACCAACCAGCAATATTATCGCCCCATTTTTTTGCTCGCTCACTAATAAACCCTTTTAAAAACCAATCTGGATAAGGCGCTTTCACTTTTGTGCCCGTCCATCTATCTCCTAAATGAGAAGGTAGATATGCAATTAGCTTGATGCCTTTTGCTTTAAGTGCAAGCGCCAAATCCAAAACAAGGTCGCGCGATGGGGTGTAATCAGCTTGATTCGAGTTAAGTTGAGTTTTACAACCTGGAGCAACCTCAACCTTTGGACAAGCAGGTGAATGTAAATCGTATATCTCACTGGTTGTAGACAAATAACCGCGATTCTGGGTCAAGGTAAAAATCACATACCTGTAACCTAGTTTTTCTGCCTTTTGTGCATAAGCGTCAACATCAAATCCATTTACATAGTTATTCCATTCATCATAATCGGTAATTTGATACCAAGCGTTATCTAGCGTCCCACCTGCCAGATAATGATGGCTAATGCCCCACTTGGCATCTTGCATCCACCTAACCTCTTTAGGTAACTCTGATGAGCAAGCGCTCAATGAAGCAAAAGCTAGAGCAATGCTTGGAACGACTTTGAGGAGTTTATTATTCATTATTTCTAAACCACTGATGATTAAAGGCTATAATATGAGTCTACACAACCGCTTTTAATTAACAAATAAATTACAAAGTTACACCTCACTATTCTCTCTATGTTTTATCTGTAAGACATTAAAAATAATTACGTTTCAGATATAAAATGGCTATAAGTAAACAGTGTGCTGAAGTGTTTAAAATCTATTTTTTAAACAAAAAAAAGCCATGCAAATGCTCTTTACAAGAGCACTGCATGGCTTGCGACACAACTAAAAAACTCTTTTGTTATACTTCTTGCCTTAATGAGGCTATTACTTTAGGCATCTTAATTTTTACCACCCAACCAGATGCAATTATGAATATTAAGTAATAACCAAAGGTAGACCAATCTTCAAACAGGGCGTTACCTATGCCAAGCAGTAGGGAATAAATAAAGATAATACTCGCGACACAGGCAATAGCATTATCTTTAATTCCAGCTGCTATTGGCTCTATACCTGTGATGTCTCTAACTTTTTTCCATCCTCTACCGTGAATCTTAAGGCGGCTATAAAATTCAATTGTTTTCGGGCTGGGTGTTTTGCTCGTTGTAAGCAATGTCACAATTAAGCTAATAACCAAAGTTGCGCATGTGGTTATCAGCATACGAACAGCAAACCATTTAGCATCGCCTTCATCAGGTAAAATATACATCATTGCATTACCTACAATTACTGCAGATAAAAGTGCACTTATTTCTGACCAAACGTTAATGCGCCACCAATACCAACGAGCTATTAATACAACTGAAATCGGAATAATGATAACGGTAATATACTCATAGGCTCCCAAAATACTCTCCAGCTGAGTCGTGACTATTAGAGCAAACAGAGTGAGTGCTAGCATGCTGATGCGTGCAACTTTTATATAATGCGCTTTTTCACGTCCTTTCACTAAATAAGGCTCGTAAACATCGTTGACCAAGTATGACGACCCCCAGTTTAGCTGCGTATCTAAAGTACTCATGAAGGCAGCAAGTAACGACGCCACCATAATGCCTTTTAAACCTACAGGTAAAAACTCATCAATCATCATAGGATAAGATTGTTCGGCATCGGCGATCGCTGGGAAATACACTAATGACGCCACACCTACAATGATCCACGGCCAACTTCTCAATACTAAGTGACAAAACGCAAACCAGTACAAGCTCAGCATGGCATCTTTTTCGCTTCGCGCAGCTAATGTTCGCTGAAGGAAAAAGCCAAACCCTGGGGCATAGTTTAACCAGCCTATGCAGACCAAAATTAAGAAAGTGGCTGTTTTTAGATCCCACTCAAAATCAGGGATCATTTTTAACGTATCACTATTAAAGCCAGGTGACGCTTCAACTGCAGCTACGATACCTCCATGATCTTGCAAATCAACATAAACGATAACAGCTAAAACCATCGAACCAATGATAGCGAGCGCAAATTGAATTAGGTCGGTGTACACAACACCATATAAACCCGACATAGCGGTATAAACAACAGCAGCAACCGCTAATACAATAAGAATTAATGTCGTCGCAGTAATGTCGCCAAATAAAGGAATTGCAAATAAGGGCTCTGGTGAGAGCCCTAAAATTACCACTATAATTTTTGACATTGCTAACGTAACCGAAGCAATAATGATGCAGTTTACAAATACACCATCAAATATCGCTTTGAATATACGCAAAAAATCTGTAGCTAAGCTCTTATCATAACGCTGTGAGATTAATTCAATCTCTGTCAGTGCTTTAGAGCGACGCCACAAATTAGCAAAGAAAAATACAGAGATAATTACCCCGATTACGCTAACCCACCAGATCCAGTTTGCATAGATGCCCTGCTCACGCACGGCCCCTGCCACAAACAAGGGGGTGTCTGACGAAAACGTCGTTGCCACCATGGATGTGCCAGCGATGTACCAAGGTAATGATCGACCTGCAACAAAAAAATCAGCCGTACTTTCACTGGCCTTTTTTGTAAAGAGCATCCCTATAACAACGGCTGCTACTACATAAAACGCAACTATTAACCAATCAATTAAGACCATGTGAATCTCCCAATGCTTTTAATTTTTATTTAGGTAGCTATCAAATTTTTTCCATGTTTCAGTCATGTCTATAATTGTGCCGGTTTGGCGAGCTTCATCTAGCTTGATAGCCGTTAAGCCAGCCTGTAAAGCATCAACAATTGAAACTGGTAACGGTGTTCCATTTTCAAAGTAAGCAATCCAATCGGCAGCCATTTCCTCTTCAGCACCGTAGTGCATAGAAACTGAATCATCATGTATGTATGACTTATCGATAAGAGCGCCTGAGGTAATACAGTCATGTACTTTAAAGTAATTTCGTACAAAATCCCCTTCAGCCATACCAATCGTGCCAAACACACTGAAATGACGATAATCATTCGGTACGTTCAAATTTGTATGAAAACTTAAATTTATGCCATTTTCATACTCAATAAGCGCTGTTTGGTGATCCACCAACTCCGAGTCGTTATCAAACACTTCATCAATACCATTCCAACGTGACTTACGTTGATGATAAACAGGGTGTTTACCAAGGTGTTTGTTTTCTGGCGTAAATGTTTTACGACCACCAAAACTAACAAGTTTTTTTGGACGGCTCTTCACAAGACCTTGGTAAAGATCAAGATCATGACAACATTTCTCAAGTAAGAAGCCCCCAGACAAACCATGGTGTCTACGCCAATCACGCATAAAAAATGCACCATGTTCTGGTGGAATATGCTCAGAAGCTTCAATACTTGTAATGTCACCCAATAGCTTTGAAGAAACAGCTGCAATTAAATCTTTGTATAAAGGAGCATAGCGTAAAACCATGCCTACCAGAATTTTATCGAACGCATTATGCTTAGCGATAAGTTCAAGTACGTCATAGGTTTGCTGCTCTGACATGACAATTGGCTTTTCTGCAAAAATCAGTAAACCTGCTTCAATTCCTAATCTAAGGTGCTCTAAATGCATATGATTGGGTGATCCAATCATCAACATATCTAGCTGCTCATTAGCTAACATATCCGCAAGATCATCATAAGATCGCATTGAAATACCATGGGACTCCATGTACTCAACTTTTACAGATTCCGGATCAGCAAAAGCGACCAAATTAAAGTTTGGGATTAGCTCATGCATAACTTTGGCGACATAACTCAAACGGTCACCTAAACCACAAATACCTACTTTCACAATTTTATTCCTAGCAACTGATGCACTGTTACTTACGTTAGTAACGGACGACTTACTAGGTCAATCACTTGTGACTTTGACATGAATGAGATTTTTTTAATGAAACTAAACGCAAGCAGGGTTTCAAATACAAAACATTCACATTTAAAACATGAAATTTACAAAGCAGACTGTTAACTATTGCCTAGCTATGTTTTGGTTCAATGGAGGCTAAACGTTGTTTAAAAAACGTTTGATGAATAATTTATAGGCAACTTAACGCTATAATTTTTATATAAAAATAAGAATTGGTTTATTGACCAAAACGAAATAGATGCGATATACAAATACTTTTACCGCTTTTTTCAGCGATATAAAAGTGCATAAGTTAACAAAAAGTCTACACTTATGTATGACCACCAACCTCTTTTTATAAGTGATTAGACGTACCCAATGACTGAGAAAGATACCAAGTATAAAGCACCTGCTCTTGAGAAAGGCATGGCCATTATAGAATTACTGGCAAAAACTCCTGAAGGCCTTAACCTTACGCAAATTTCTGATTCATTAGGGAAATCTAAAGCTGAAATATTTCGTATGGTCGCAGTACTAAATGATTTACATTATCTTGAGTTTTTTCAGCAAGAACGTGTTTACAGACTGTCCCTAAAACTATATCGACTAACCCACAGGTACGCCCCAGTCCACCATTTAAACAACGTTGCATTTCCGATCATTCAAACGCTTTGTAGCGAAATTCAACAATCTTGTCATTTAGTCGTGTACTCCGATGGCGGCGGTTTAATACTTTCGCACCAAGATTATGACACCAACAGTAACTGCTTAACCTTACCAGTCGGAGGGCGAGGCCCGCTCACTGATAATTGTGCTGGTCATGTGTTACTTGCTTTTGCATCTTATGATAATCGCGAGCGCATGCTTAAAGCATATCAAGAGAATCACCCCGAGGTTTCACTTGATTTGATGGCACTGCGAAATATTTGGTTAAGGGTAAAAGAGCAAGGCCATGAAGCTATGCCCAGCCCTGTTTTGACAGGCGTATACGATATCGGTGTGCCTATATTTGATTACTACCATAATGCAGTGGCCGTGTTATTAACATCGATACTTATGTATCGTGATGAATCTCGTAATGCTAATTTTGATGAGGTAATTAGAAAACTTAAAGACACGTCATTGTTAATCTCAAAGAAAATGGGCTTTAACGACGAGAATTGACGGATGCACAACTAATTATGCACTTACCTCACCTCCCCACTTTTAAATACTTATTTGTCTTTTGGTACGTGCTGTTTTTCTGGTGAAAAAGCGTTTTTCAGGAATATTCAGAAAACGTCTTGTTAACAGGTTTGCAACCAACTTGTTTCATTTATAAAACATTAATCTTGGCAAAATTTTAACTAAGAAATCTAAACAACGTAATCACTAAAGCGCGTTGACGGAATTTTAGTCTTTATATATCACTGAATGGACATTTGAACATTCACGATAACAATACGCTTAGAGCGATGGGGGTCAATATGATGAAATTCACCAGAAGCCAAATAGCCTTATCTGTAGCGCTCTCTCTAATGGGAAGCACAGTAGCGGCGGAGGAGAATACACAAGCACAGGATGCTAAAAATGATGATATCGAAGTAATTGCAGTCAGCGGCGTAAGATTGAGCTTGAAAGAAGCCATCGCGACAAAACGCGGTTCGGACAAAATTCTTGATTCAATTGCTGCTGAGGATATGGGTAAATTTCCCGATGAAAACGTCGCGCAGTCGTTGCAACGTGTTCCGGGTATTTCGATAGACCGTCCTCGTGGTAGCCCAAATGGTGGCACGAATGGTAGTACAGATGGTCGCCTTGGTGGTCAATATGTACAAATCCGTGGCTTACCAGTTGACTTTACACAGGTAACACTAAACGGTCGTTCATTATCGTCTGGCCGTAGTATTGGCCGTCAATTCTCTCTTGATGTACTTCCTTCTGAGTTAATTGGACAACTGGACGTGTATAAAACCGTTTCGGCAGACCAACTTGAAGGCGGTATTGGTGGTAACGCAGATATTAAAACGCGTAAACCGCTTGATGCTGATGAAGTAGGCTTTTCGGGTGCTTGGTCAGCCGAAGGTGTTTACAGTGAACTTGCAGATTCAACAGATCCTCGCTTGTCAGGTATCGTGAACTGGAAATCTGACGATGAAAAGTTTGGTATACTTGTAGGTGTTACCTATTCAGAACGTCAAACGCGTGAAGATGAATACTTCTCTTGGGGTAATGTAAACTTTGGCCCAGGTACAGGAGACGGTGTTGAAATTCGTCCTGATCTTGCCACAGTTCCAGGTGGTACTAACGATGGTAGTATCGATTACCCTAACTCTCTATACCCAATTGAGCCACTAACTCAATACTATGGTGATGAGAGAACTCGTACAGGTTTAAATGCAGTTATTGAATTTCAGCCAAGCGATGAGTTGAACATTACATTCGATGGTTTATATGCAACATTCGATGTTGATGAGACAGCACTGCAACTGCCTGCTCGTTTCCAATTCCGTGGCCCACAAGATCCAAGTCAATGGGTAGCTGCCGATATTAATGATCCTAACGGTCGTGGTGTAGGTGGTATTTTCCCATTCTTAGTTACTGAAGCTGTTGTTGAAAACGATAATCTTGTTTATGCCGTTGCACCACAAACACAATTCCGGAGT
Organism: Pseudoalteromonas sp. Ps84H-4; assembly: GCF_024124645.1. Lineage (NCBI taxonomy): Bacteria > Pseudomonadati > Pseudomonadota > Gammaproteobacteria > Alteromonadales > Pseudoalteromonadaceae > Pseudoalteromonas > Pseudoalteromonas sp. Ps84H-4. The sequence goes on from NZ_JAMXSK010000007.1 coordinate 145,519, forward strand.
GTATCAGAATTAACTAAACTTGAATCAGATACTCTAGCACTTGGTACACACGTGAACTGGGCACCAAATGAAGATTGGGTACTTGATTTTGATATCGGCTATTCAAAAGGCGAGCAAACACGTGATCTGAAGAGCGTACTACTACAAGCCTTTGCAGACGTAGTATATGACGCACGTAATCCAGATAATGGTATTCCTGATCTATATGTTACAGGCACTGATCTTAATGATCCTGACAACTACCGTGTTGCATTTGGTAATTCAAATGCCCGTGATGTAAAAGATACGTCTTTATCATTTGCTTTTGATGCCAAATACTTCTTAGACAATGACTATTTCACAAGTCTTGAAGCTGGTGTACGTTACACACAACGTGCAAAAGAGATCAAAGCGTATGTAGGTAATAGCTTTACAGGTGCAAATGGTGTTCCTGCGGTACTACCAACATCTGCAATCAACTTACTTGACTTCCCTGTTGACGATTTCTTAGGTGAAGCGCCAGATGCAAATGTAATACGTAGCTTTGTTATTGGTGACCCAACTGATTTCCACAACAAGTATGGTGTTGAAAGACAGTTTGATAGCATCAGCTCATTCAAAGTTGAAGAAGACATTGCCGCGGCTTACATCAAAGCAAACATGGCCTTTGACGTTGCAGACATTCCAGTAAAAGGTAATGTTGGTGTACGTGCAGTCAAAACTGATGTAGAAGCAACGGGTGCACTACCTGTAGAAATCATCATCCGCAGTGCCGGTGACTACGATGTTGTTGGTGAAACAAGCTCAACGAGCAGTAATTACACAAATGTCTTACCTAGTTTAAGCTTAAATGCTGAATTAACTGACGAAGTGTACTTACGCTTTGGTGCAAGTAAAACTGTAACACGCCCAACGCTTTCACAGCTTTCACCGCGTTTTACATTTAGTACTACAACTCTAACAGGTTCTGCTGGTAACCCGGCCCTTGAACCGTTTGAATCTGATTCATTCGATTTATCACTTGAGTGGTACTTCAACGACACAGGTCTTCTAAGTGGTGCATTATTCCAAAAAGAGATCGATGGTTTCGTATTTAATTCAAGTGCGCCAGAAACAATCGCTGGAATTGATTGGGCATCTGTAGACCGTCCACGAAATGCGGCTTCTGCAACTATCTCTGGTGCTGAGTTAAGTTTCCAAACAACGTTTGATTTCTTACCTGCTCCATTTGATGGTCTAGGCATGTTAGCAAACTACACTTATACAGACAGTGACACTAACTTTGGTGATGGCTTTGAAGGTCAAACATTCAGCTACACAGGTCTATCTAAGAATGTATATAACTTAGTTGGTTACTATGAAAAAGGTCCAGCATCAGTTCGTTTATCTTACAACTATCGTGAGAAATACTTACTTGAGCCATCATTTGGTTTCTTCGCAGGCCCTCGTCATGTAAACGACTACCAACAGCTTGATTTAAGCTCGTCATATAAAATCAATGACAATTACTCATTGACATTCAATGTGACAAACTTAACCAATGAGCGCTTCGATCGTTACTTTAATAACGATGAGTCAATCATTGCGACAACCAACTTTACAGGTCGCCAATACTACGTAGGTATTCGCGGTACCTTCTAACTCATTATGTTGTTGTAGGTGATATACCTAAGCCAAAGCCTCCTAACGGAGGCTTTTTTTGTGAACTATTTATCTTTCGTGATGCCGATATTTAACAGCAGACATAAAAATGCTGCACCAAGTAAATTGATACAGCATAAATAAACTACTTTTACTTATAGCTTAAGTTTACGTCTAAACGCGACCATGGCTAACAGCAAAGATATTAAGTAGTACACGCTACCACCAGAACCTGAATCAGAACTTGAGTTGTCAGCTTTGCCAACTACGTTAATCACGACAGTTTTAGCCTCTGAAGAAGCAAATCTGTCTTTTGCTCGGTAACTAAAGTTAACAGCATAAGTCGACTCACCCGCAGGCTCGTAGACAAACAAGCCTGTGTCCTTATCAAAACTAAGCTCGCCAGAACTTGGGCTTGTTACTAGCTCAAATTCTAACTCATCACTATCTTCATCATTGCCAATAAAACGACCATTAACTACCGTTGAGTAATAAGTTTCATAACTCAAATCTGTAGCTGTTGGTGTGGTATTTGTTAATTCAACAACAACATTGGCAAGTGCCGTCTCTTCAAGGGAATCTTGCGCGGTAAAAGTAATTGAAACAGGCTGTAAAGATTCACCACTCGGCGTGTATTTAATTTCACCCATGTTTTGATCAAGTAACTCAATATGACCATGTTGAGGCTCATTTTTTACAGTGAAAATAAGTTGCTCATCATCTGCATCAGAGGCTGGCAAATTAAGTATCAAGGGTGTATTCCAGTGTGTTTTAATCGTAGAGTTTTCAACGACCGGCGCCTGATTTGTTAAAGTAGCTGTGAACTTTGCGAGCTCAGAACGTGAACGACCTTTTACTGTATAAAACGCTAATTCATCAACACCTACAGTGCCGTTAGGCGTATATGTGAACTGCCCTGTTTTGCGGTCAATAAACGTTAATTGGCCAAGGCTAGGGCTATTTTCAAACACTACAAAATCAATATCACTCAAATTAAGATTAACGTCGATTGCTGCAAGCACATGAGATGTTACCTCGCTATCTTGCGGTGTAGCTAAAGGTGCTGCGGCTTCATTCGAGAACACCTCTATAGATTTTCCTGAAAGCAGTGAATAGTCCACACCATTGTATGTTGCACTCACAATAGAACTGCGTTGATTTGCACGCGCTACTTCATAAAGTAGTTCATCATTAATTAAATCGTATTCTCCAAACTTATCTTCACAACTAAATAAGATGAAGCCTGCGCGTGTAGATACTATATTGTTTAATGAATTGTCACATAGTTGCGCAACTTCTGACATTTCTCCTGATTCTTTAAACGAGAATAAAAGGCCATACTGATTGGCAACATAAAGCGCTTTTTTACCATCAACAACAACACCCTCTAGCGACTTAAAACTGTCGTTTAAAGAGTAATTAGTGACACTATTATCAGTGTAATTATATTTAACTAATTGGTTACCTGTTAAAGCAAATAATTCTTTACTGCTTTGCTGTGTATCTATGCCTGCGACTATGCCAGAAACCCCACCCCAAAAGTTCTGTAAGCGAGGTGATTGCTTAAGTAGCTCACCCGTTTGCCCATTAAAAACTCGTATATAAGAGCCTTCACTGCCGGTGTGTGATGCGCCGTTACCTACAATCAGCTCTAACAGACCATCGTTATTGATGTCATGGGCTTCAATCGTTGAAATTTGGTCGCCACTTTGAAAAGGAACTGTATACAATAAGTTTCCATTTTCTGGTGAAAATACTTGTATATTTCCAGTGTAAGTTTCTGAGCCAGCAACAATTAAATAGTTTTTGCCATCATTGAATAAATCAGCAGTAATCACATACTGGTAGTCATTCCAGCCATCGGTCAAAGCAATGCTAGGTAACACCTGCTCTTTTGTTTCTATATCAATAACTTGAAGCTTATTTGTGCCATTCTCAGAAAAAATAACATCAATTCCTCCTTTACCGTCAATATCAGCAAGTCCTAGCAAAAATTGTGAATAGACAGTGATCGTTTGCGACCATTGCATAGACTTATCTTCAACGGTATGAATATAAAACCCGTCATCACCTGAAGATGTGTAACCCGCTCCCCATGCAATATCTGTTTTGCCGTCAAGATTAAAATCATCCACCAAAATACTTGAAACACTGTGTTCAGGGTTATTGATTTGCCAAAACTCCTCGCCAGAACTTAAAGTCAAAGCATGAATTTGCCCCCACTGACCATCGCCATATACTAGCTCTTGGGCACCGTCATTATTGATATCTGCAACTATAATTTTTGAAATATCTAAATCACTATTGGCTGTCCACACAATACTGTCTGTATTTGGACTGATTAACTCAATTGAATACCAGCCTTGGCCATTAATGACTTCATCTAAGCCATCTTGGTTTGTATCAACACTTTGTAAATGGATACCTGTTAGTTGGCTGTTCAGTGTTTTTATATAATCTATTGTATTTTCAGAGATACGATACAACTTGCCATCTTCAAGCATTAATTCGTGAACATTTTGCTCGGTAAACGAACCAACAACAAATTTGTTACCGTAATACTCAAGCTCTGAAATAACAGAAAGGTCTGACTGGTCTAGTATTAAAATCTGGCTATTGGCAATAGCAATAAGCTCGTCCTGACCATCGTTATTAATATCTCTTGCCGTAACTGATTGGCTAGAAACTACATTCTTAGTACTTTCGACTTTCATTGTTAGTAAGTTAATTTTTACTATCTGACTGCTCGTCATAAGTATTAAATAATATGTATCATCGGCAATGCTTTTTACCAATGTACTATCAGTGATGTAATCCTGAGAATCGAAACCTTCAACGACTGAATATTGATTATCTTTATACTCAATAATATTAAAATCGTTTTGTTGCACCGAAATAATTTGCTTATTACCGTTACCGAACAAGTCAACAGCATAAAGGCCATTGAGACCTGTTGAATTACTTAATGAAAAACGGCGAAACACCGAGGTAAGCTCTATGTTTTCTAATTCTGATGTAGTTGTTGTCGCTAAGGTTTTACTCAACGAAGTAGTCGGCGCTATATTTTGCTGTGCGCGACTTGTAAAATAAGATTCGTCATAATTAATTGGTTGCGAATTCGAATAAGTCGCATCGCCAAATTGATTATATTCAGGTGTGCTTTTAGTCGCACTGATAGCTTGCGTGCTAAGTAAAAGCATCGCTAGACATGTTAGTTTGGTCATTTCCCTATCCTTAAGGTAGTGCTTTAGCTCTCGATTAAACAATAGCCGGAGGTGAGTTCACTTTAGATGTTGGTATTAAGTTCTATTTTTAATTTAAAAACCGTGCATTTTCCCTTATCAGAAACACACGGTCAAGGTAATTGTATCCTTCATGTTAAAAATGCTAAAAAATACAACATAATTCTTGCTTCACTTAGCGAACGTATTCACTCATCAACCAATATAACACCCCGTTATTTTCGCTCCTTGTCTCGTACTTTTACATTGAAATTAATAACCTCACGGTCAACCCTTTGTTATGTTCCCCGCACCATCAAACACACAGATAGCATTATTAAAAACTGCCACAGCAAGCTGCTTTAGGTAGTACTGAAGTTAAAGGCACTGCTTCTGTGAATATGCAGTTTTTAGGAGCAAAGACTCAATGCGCTCTGGCATCTAGACTATTTTGCCATTGCCCACTTTGCTTATTGCTTGGGCTTTAGACATTAAAAAAGGCGTAACAGTTAATCACTATTACGCCCCTTCATATTAAGTTTTAACTAACTCAAAGTGCTAATGCTAAGATTGATTTCACTTTTTCTAAATCAATATCACCATGCTCACCTAATTTCGTTAGCTCGTTTTTCTCTAAATTAGCAACAACGGCCTCAATAGCTTGCTCGTCAAGGTCATAATCAGCTAGACGTGTTTTCACCGTCATGGCCTCAAAGAAGTCCTGTACAGCTTTAATCGTTTTATCGATTTGCTCAGCTTCGTCGCTATAATTTAGTCCGAACACTCTTTCACCAAGCTGCTGAATTTTAATTGATTTCTGTTCTTTTTGAACATGCATTAAGGCAGGTAGAACAATCGCCAACGTTTGTGCATGATCAAGGTTATAAAGTGCCGTTAACTCATGGCCAATCATATGTGTAGACCAATCTTGCGGTACACCTTGGCCAATTAAACCATTCAGTGCCATCGTAGCCGACCACATCACATTAGCTCTAACATCGTAATTTTGTGGCTCGCTTAGCGCCTTTGGCCCTTCGCTAATCAAGGTTTGCAAAATACCTTCTGCAAAACGGTCTTGTAATGGTGCATTAACAGGGTACGTTAAGTATTGCTCAATAACGTGAACAAACGCATCAACCACACCATTACTTACCTGACGTGCAGGCAACGAAAACGTGTATTCAGGATCAAGTACAGCAAAAACAGGTTGTACTGTTGGTGACGAAAATGCGCGCTTTTGCGACGTCTCTTTTTTAGTTACCACTGAGTTACCATTACTCTCAGAGCCTGTTGCTGGTAAGGTTAATACCGCACCGATTGGTAAAGGATTGCTAAACTCTGCCCCTTTAACAAGGATATCCCACGGCTCCCCAGCATAGTTATAGGCTGCAGCAACAAACTTAGCGCCATCAATAACACTGCCACCACCAACAGCTAAAATAAAGTTAACATGGTGCTCTTTTGCCGTTGTAACCGCTTGCATCAGTGTTTCGTAAGTTGGGTTTGGCTCAACGCCACCAAACTCTATAACGTCAACATCGGCTAGTGCACTCATAGCTTGGTCGTATACGCCATTTTTCTTTATTGAGCCACCACCGTAGAGTAACAACACCTTTGCATCGGTTGGTAAGCGTGATGAAATTTCGCTAATTTGACCTTTACCAAATAAAATTTCTGTTTGATTTTTATAAATAAAGTTTAGCATCGATTTGCCTCCTAAATTTTTGATAGGTAATACTTTTACAAATTTACTTTGCTAACATTTTTAATAGTTTTTCAGCTAACAACGTATCTGAAAATGGGTTTTGCCCCGTAATGAGTTCGCGGTCAACAACCACGTTAGGCTGCCACTCGCTGGCAAATGCCATATTTCCACCAGCGTTTTCCATTGCCATAGCCGGAAAGAACTTAAGCTTTTTACCTTCTAAACTGCTTTCAAACACTCGCTCTTCTGGATCAGAAAATATTGTCATTTTATAGCCATCATAAATCCAATTGCTTGCTGACGCCGTCTGCCCAGTTTGGATTGCACTGTAATACACCTTAGGCTCAGTTTGTGCCGATAATAAGGTAATTGGGCCGTGGCAAATTGCCGCCGTAGGTTTACCGTGTTGATTAAAGTGGCGCAAAATTTCACCGACTTCAGGATTATTTGCTAAATCAATCAACGGAGCATGACCACCAGGGATAAACACTGCATCATATTGGCTCAAACCGCCTGCCAAAATCTCTCTCAAACTAGCGGTATCATTAATATTGGGTAACGATGCAATAAATTTTTGGATCTCTCTCATTTTTTGCTCATCACCAGCAAAGTAATCTACGCTGATTGATTTTTTATCAACCTGCGGAGCATTCCCCTTTGGCGTTGCTAACACAAGCTCATAGCCCGCATCTGCGAGAGCTTTTGCAGGTACACCAAACTCGTTAAGGTAATAACCTGTCTCAATGCTGTGCCCACCAGCAAGTTCCATGGTTGTCTCGCTTGATAAAATGACTAATACCTCGCCTTCACTTGCCACAGCAAATAATGACATAGTCGAAGCTGCTACGAATGTTAAACACTGCAAAACCTTGTTCATGATTTATCCTCTTATTTGAATGCATCTAGAATAGGCTGTTTGCGCGATCGTGTGAATTCGGATAAATTAAGGGAAGCAATCAGAAAATTTTATGGCTCGCCTATTTTATGTCTTACCTCACACAGCTAAAAACCTTTGTGGAAGTTTATCGCTGCAAAAATATAACAAAAGCAGCAGCTAACCTCGGTTTGTCGCAACCTTCGGTTTCGGCCCATATTCAAGCCATGGAGTCAGTCGTTGGTAAAGCGTTGTTTGAACGCAAAGCTCGCGGAGTTACTCCGACCGCCGCTGCGCACGATTTAGCACTGCAAGTGTCTGGTCACATTGATATTTTAGAGCAAAAAATTATGTCAATCCGCGCCCGCTCAAGTGCCGTCTATGGCACTGTAAATATCGCAGGGCCTGCCGAATATATTAGTAGTGTGTCAGGGCCACAAATCGCCAACTTATTGCAATCTGGCAATGTAAACCTTGTTCTGCATATTGGTAATAAGGTGAGTATTTTTGATGCCTTGCAATCTGGTGCAGCAGATATCGCTATTGCCGCCTCCGAACCCGATCCTTCACTTTTTGACAGCTTAGTGCTTGATAGAGAAAAGCTTATTTTAGTAATGAACCGCCTTCACGGAAGAGAAGTTAAAGATAGCACCATCACCGCAGACCTTCTCTCAAGCTACAATGTTGTCGCTTATGATGAAGAGCTGCCTCTAATTAGGCAATACTTTGAGTCTGTGTTCAACGCAAAATGCCACTCAAACGTGATAGCTATTTGCCCTGACATTCGTGCAATTAGCAATATTATTCGCTCAGGTATTGGCTACTCTGTGTTGCCTGATTATCTATGCCGCGATCAGATAAAAGCTGGAGAGCTTGTACAACTGGGCCCTGTAGGCCCAGAAAACATAATTTACTTAGTATGGAACAAAGGCGCGTTAAAGCATCCTCGCATTGCATTTGCCAAAGATGTTATTTCAGCCTTTGCGAATATTAATTACTTTGCAAACTAAGCAAAGCTTGATTTGACTCTAATAGCTTTACTCGCGGGGCAAGGGCATTTAAAGCGATTAAGTGAAGCATTTCAGTAACGGTTGTACACGCATCCGTTAAGACTTCCACGTCGTATTCTTTTGCTTGCTCAGATATTGCCGTATGAGTCACACAGTTTTGAGTCATCATACCTGCGATCAAAAGTTTTTTAATACCATGCTGCTTTAAAATATCATCGAGATTTGTTTGATAAAAACTATCTGCATAGTGTTTTACAACCACAGGGGCTTCTGGTGCTGCTTTTAAAATATCAGGATGAATATTGACCCCTATCGTATCTTGGTTAAAAAAAGGAGCCAAGCCTTGTCGTGATTCAGCAATATGTTGAATATGGATAGGTAAAATGCCACATTCTGTTGCTTGTTTTATTACCTCAACAAGCTGATCTTTTACTTGTTTAGCCTGCCATAGAGGAAATGCGCCACCTGCAAAATAATCATTCTGTAAATCGATAATCAATAAAGCTGTATTTGTCATTGTGAGAACCTTTTGGAGTTGTGTTGTGGCACAGTTTGCTTAATTTTTAACGCAGCAAACAGTGACCCAAACACCATTTATCGATAATATTGGGCCAAAGTATCTGATAAGGCTTTACCTTGAACGTTGCTGTATTAGCATTTCCAAATATCAGCCCATTTCATCTTGCAGCACCATGTATGGTGTTTGGTGAGGGTGCTCGCTCGGCAGGCATCAAAGAATTTAACTTAGCAGTGTGCAGCGAAAGTAAAGCTGTAATGCCTTCAAGCTCGGGGTTTGATATTCAAGCGCGTCACTCAATTTCAAAGTTTGATCAGGCAGATATTATAATTATTCCGTCTTGGCCATTCCCTGAAACAATTCCCTCTAAAGAATTAACAACCAGCTTGCTAACCGCGCATCAGCGTGGCGCTATTATTGTAGGACTTTGCTTAGGAGCTTATGCGTTAGCGCACATTGGGCTTTTAGATAATATTGAAGCAACCACTCATTGGGCCTATAGCAATGACTTCAAAGCACGTTTTCCTAAAGTGAAGCTTAACAATCAAGTGCTTTACCTTAAACATAACCAGCTTTATACATCGGCAGGAACCGCAGCAGCCATTGATTGCTGTTTACACTTAGTACGTCAGTACTTAGGTAGTAAGCACAGCAATGCCATAGCAAGGGTAATGGTAACAGCTCCCTATCGAACAGGCGGGCAATCGCAGTTCGTCGCTTTACCAGTACCAAACAATGTTGCAGACGAGCGCTTAGCGTCATTACTTGAACAAATACAAAAAAATCTGTGTGCCACACACACAATAGATGAACTTGCAAAACAAATGCATATGAGCCGACGTACCTTCACCCGCCATTTTCAGTCTCTTACAGGGCAAAGCCTAGGACAATGGCTTTTGAATCAGCGTTTAAACTATGCACAGCAATTACTAGAAGCAACCGATTTATCATTAGAGCACTTGTCAGAAAAATGTGGTTTTGGCTCTGCTGTTACTTTAAGGCATCACTTTCGCAAGCAATTTGGCTTATCACCTAGAGATTGGCGTAATGCATTTCGCCAAGCTTGATAGAAGATAACTTATTTAATTATTAATGATTTTGACTACCCTAAAAGGGTATTTAAAAGCGCTCAAATCTATTCAAGCGATTGCCTACATATGGTAAATAAACTTAGCTCTATAAACATATAAAACCGCGCAAAAATGCGCGGTTTTATAATTATGTACACCAACACAACCGCTAACAGACACTAATCAAATGTAACGGTTACTTCATTTGAGCATACATCTGCCGATTGACAAACCTGATAAGAGTACGAGCTTTCTGTTGCTCTACGTTCAAAATCTAGGTATTTGCCCGTATTTTCTGTAGTACTGATCAGCTCGCCATTACGATAAATGTTAACGCTATCGGCACTACTTCCTTCCCAACCAAGCTGCACACGCATGTAGCCAAGGCGTGTTTTATTGGCGCGCACTAATTCAAGTTCAATTACATCAGAGCTCACTGACAGTTGTTGGGTTACAGTATCGGTATATCCTTCACTATCGATCACTGTTAAGGCTACAGAGTAAGTTCCTGATTCTGCATAAGTATAAGTTGGGCTAGCATCAGAGCTTGTTGCGCCATCACCAAAGTCCCACATCCAACTGACAATATCACCATTTACATCAGTACTCGCATCTGAAAACTGAACATTTAAGCCATCTGCAGTAAATGTAAATCCAGCTTGTGGTGGTTGAGGAGAGACTTCTCCAATCCCAGTTAAGTTTAATGACCAAGCATTGAGAGTACCTGTATCAGAGCTGGCATTATCAGACACAAAGAGAGTCCAGTCACCTGTGGCAACTTCACCATTGAAAGCCGCCGAATTATAGGTTTCATTGATGTCATCAGCACTACCACCCGACCTATTATGTAAGGTTACCATCGTACCTGATGGAGATGTTAAGGTAACAATTAAATCGCCAATCCAAGTATGTGTTATATCTACAAAGGTATTTGTATCAAAAACGGTGATGTCATCATTAATGGTAATAGTAGATGTAATACCCTGTGAGTTAGTATCAGGAATAGCCATCGGGGTGTCATTTTGATAGCTAAACTCGGTTAAACCTTGCGGCAATACATATAATCCGACAACTTCTTGTTGCTCCAAATCACCCGATACAGCGTTTATAGCTACACTGTAATCTCCCCATGTGGTTTGTTCAGTTGTAGGAACGGTTAAAGTAACAGACTCGCCGGGCTGAGCTGTATTTGATGATAACACAGCACCGCTAATAGGGCTGTCTACCGATAATTCAACCACACCTTGCCATTGTGCAATGGAGCCAATACTCAACTCGTAGCTTGCATTCTCACCTGCTACAATTTCTTGATTCCGTGGTGCAACAGATAATCTAAAACTAGGTTCAGGGTCTGCATCGAGCAGTGCCTGATGAACATTTAAACGGGTGCCAGCAACTGTCAACCCAGCTAAATTTGCATTAGCATCACCACTACTCATTAGTAACTGCTTTAATTCTAGCGCTGTTAAATTAGGATTAATTGATAGCACGAGTGCTGCAGCCCCAGCAACATGTGGTGTAGCCATTGAAGTACCAGAATAAGAAGCATAACCGCCCCCAGGTACTGTTGATAAAATTGCACTACCTGGTGCTCCCATATCAACGCTTGTTAAGCCCCACTGCGAGTCCCAGGCCATTTCATCTGTATGTGTTGTATTTGCCACTGCCAAAATTGAATCATGTTCATAACTAGATGGGTAATGAGGGTTTACATCATTGTCGACGCCATCGTTACCTGCCGCTGCGACAAATAAAATATCTGCATTTTCACTGGCTGTAATAGAATCAGCTAAGGCTTGGCTATAGCCACCTCCTCCCCAACTATTATTCGTTACCCTAATATTATGACCGGCATTTTTAAGGGCTACAAAATAGTCAACACACTCAATTGCATCTGACGTAGAACCCGTTCCCGCTGAGCTCAAAAACTTACAACCTGCGATAGATACTTCATGATTTACACCCACAACTCCTTGCGTATTATTACCAGAAGCACCTAACGTACCTGATACATGCGATCCGTGCCCCTGATCATCCATAGGATCACCATTTCCTGTAATCGCATTTATGCCATAAACATCATCAATGTAGCCATTACCATCATTATCGATACCATCCCCAGCTATCTCGCCAGGGTTTACCCACATATTTGCTTGTAAGTCAGGATGATTATAATCTACACCAGTATCAATAACCCCAACAATTATCTCACTTGAACCTGTGGTTATGTCCCATGCTTCAACTGCATCGATATCAGCATCAGCAACTCCCCCTGTTTGCCCAGTGTTATTCATCCCCCAAAGTTCAGCAAAACGAGTGTCATCAGGAATACCTAATACCCGTAACTGATAATCAGGTTCTGCATATTCTACTGCTGGATGCTTAGATAAGGCTTCTAATGCAACTTTTTGGTTTACTTCTGAAAGCTTAAAGTTTGCTAACCGACCACCTAAAATGTGTTTGTAACGGTCATCGATACCATCTGAATTTAAGTCTCTTATTTTTGCTTTAACTAAAGAGCGTGCTTGTGCTCGAACTGCTGCAGACGTTCCTTTTTTAAATACTACCAATATGCTATTTTCATCCACACTTTTTGTCGATTTATTAGGCTGAGTGCTTGCATGTGCACCAACCGTAAGGAGTGGAATAATAGCCAGTGTTAAAGCTGATAATTTTGTTTTCATAGTGCTATTCCATAAACAGACGCTGTGAAAACACAGCGTAGAGTATTTCTTCTCTGAAACACCGATACACAATCTTGCGGCAACAAAACCTTTTTAGTGACTGTTTAAAAAATACGCAAACCTAAACGAAGAGAACTTAAAATTTTCATTCTTTTTTGTGATCTAAAATGAAATTAAATCCAGAGTTTCAAGCTTTTTTGTTAGCTTTAACCTGCCGAAACTCATGCCATCTTTCTCATTCTTTTTTTGTACTAGATCCAATTTTCATAAAGGTCCCAAGCAAAAGTAAGCCTAAGCAATTGACTTAAATAGATTAAAAAAATCACAAAAACATTCCATTTATCACTTTGTAAAGTAAACATAAAGTTAATACTCTCGGTTGCGAAATTATCTTCTTTCATTCGCTACAAGCGAAACGACGTTTTGAAGTAGCCATTTTCACAGCCGTTTTTGGGCTTCTCTGTATTCGATATACAAACAAAGGTTCTTTTTTCTATACGAATGATGCCATACGCAATCACGGAAGTTTTGGTGTTTCACCACCAAGTAAATAGCACAAACATTTTGGATTCGCGCACACCTGTTAAGTAGCAAAAATACAAGCCGGCAACCTTGTAAAAACGCTTTGTGTATCGCGGCTAAAAATATTTTATTGATTAAGGAGATTAGCGTGAAACTATCTAAATCGATTTTAACCTGCGCAATAGCAATGGCTTTATCTTCTGCTGCGTATGCTCAAAATACAGATAAACCAAGTTCAACATCTGCGTTGACAAATGTAGAGCGTGTTACGGCACAAGGTAACCTGCTCGTCATTTCTCAAACGTCTATCCAAGGCTTAGGAAATGCAGCAAGTACATTACAACAAGGTAATTCAAATCAAGTTGAGATAATTACCACAGGTGATGGCAATGAGACCGATACCGTTCAAACGGGTAATGGGAATCTTATTCTTGTAACAACTTACGGTGATAACAACCAACAGTCTTATACGCAAGATGGTGAGCAAAATGGAGCTCTAACTGAAGTAATAGGTGATAGCAACCAGCTTTCAGTAGTTCAAAATGGTGCAAGTTTTTTTGGTATTACAAATGAAGTAATCAATATCATAAATGGCGATGAAAATGACATTACTGTAACACAAGATGGCGATGGAAATTGGTTTTATAACTACAACATGCAAGGTAGTGCTAATGAAGTAACTGCTGAGCAGTATGGTATTTGGCATGAAGCAAAACTATATGCCATCTATGGTGATGAAAATACCATAGAAATAGAACAAGACGGTTTTTGGAACCAGCTCACTGTTAACAACATCACTGGCAACATGAATGAACTTACCAGTGAGCAAATTGGCTCTTACAATGAAATTAGTATCACTGAACTCTATGGTGATGAAAATGAAATCAGTATTGAACAAGATGGTGATGAAAACCAAGTAAGCATTGATTCAATCAACGGCAATGAAAACAATATTGAAGTTGAGCAAAGAGGAAATAACAACGAATTCAATTCAGGTGTGTTCACAGGTAATGATAACGAAGTTGATAGTATTCAATATGGTGATGACAACATAGCAACCGCGGAGTTAATTGGTGACGAAAATGACATGTTGTCTGTTCAAAATGGCAATAACAATACCACTTACTTTGGGGTTATCGGCAATAATAACGAATTTATATCACTTCAAGTAGGAAGCGATAATATTGCTCATGCCGTTAACTTTAATGGTTCAAATAATGACATTGAAATGGTGCAAACAGGGGATCTAAATACCGCAATAATTGAGTCATCTTATCCAAATACCAGCATTGCTAGTAATGCGAATGAAATTGTTATATCACAAAATGGCTATGCTAACGAAGCTACCCTTAGCTTGAGCTCTGTTATGGAAAGCTCGAATAACCAAGTTGATTTAGCTCAAAATGGAGAGCTTAACGCAATTGATCTTATGATTGAGGGTCTTGGTAATAGTATTGATATTGCGCAAGAAGGTAACTTTAACTTAGTTGCAGGTATTAGTGAGGGTGCTTTTATTGTTTCAGGAGACGAAAACTCTGTTTCAATCAGCCAAGTAGGTGAAGGTAACCTAGTTGAAGGGTCTATCATGGGAAGTGGTAACGTTATATCAGTTACTCAGATTGGTGACTTCAATTCAGCAACTGTCATTCAACAGTAATAGAGTGTAAGGAGGGACCCTCCCCTCCTTAGATGCGATTATGAAAAATATCAACTACTTAACTTTAACCATCATTTTACTTTTTTCTGTATTCCAACGCTGTGATGCTAATGAAGTAGAAATTGACGGTTTAGTGCTTGATCGTAGCATCAGTCGCTTTGGTCATCAGTTTTACTATGGCTTTTCGCAATTGTGGCTAGACCTACCTAACAGCTCTGATACTCATGTTGTAATCAAAGAAACGGTACTTCCTCGCGCCGGAACTCGACTTGAAGTTTTACTTAATAACGAACTAATTTATGTCACTTTTATGGGACGTAGAGGCGGCCCTCTAAAAGAAAGAGTAGAAAGCGCAATGTTTGCCGCAATGGATGCAATTGCGCGTGCACGCTTTAAACAAACATCTCCAGATTTAGCACCCAGTGGATGGTAATAACAATGAAAAAAATAATTTTCGCGACCTTATTTTTAACCTCCCCATTAATGCTCGCTACTGAGCTAGTTTACAAGCCCATTAATCCATCGTTTGGCGGTAATCCATTAAACGCAAACATGCTTTTATCTAAGGCTCAGGCTCAAAATAAACACAAAGCACCTATTGATGAGAAAAGCTACGCAGAAAATTTTCAGGATTCTTTAGAGCGAACTTATCTAAACAGAATGGTCCGTGAAATCACTGATATCGCTTTTGGTGATGATGTTGAAGAGAGTATCTTTAACCAAGACTCTACCTTTGTTAGTGGTGACTATGAGATTCAAATAATCACCAGTTCATCTGATGCTATCACGGTGCAAATCACCAACTTAATTGATGGCACTATCACAATTATTGAAGTGCCGAGGTTCGGATAATGATACGCATACTAACATTACTACTTTTTTTAGTATTTTTGACTGCTTGCTCAACATTCAAAGCAACACTGCCTCCGGCACAACAAATTGCTACAGAAATAACACTAACAGACACCTTTGCTGAACTAAAAGCATTGCCAAAACCAAAAGGAGCCATTCCTGTTTCTGTTTATTCATTTCGAGATCAAACAGGTCAGTATAAACCTCAAGAAAATGTAAGCTCCTTCTCAACGGCTGTCACCCAAGGCGCTAACTCTATTCTTATGCAAGCGTTACATGAAACTGACTGGTTTATTCCTGTTGAACGTGAAGGACTACAAAATCTACTCACCGAACGTAAAATTATTCGCGCAGCTATGACCGACAACGAAAATTTAACACCTGAATTACCACCACTAACAACTGCAAAAATAATTTTAGAGGGAGGTATTATCAGTTACGACACAAATATCAAAACAGGTGGCTTAGGCGCTGAGTATTTTGGAATTGGTGCATCAGAAATTTATCGTGAAGATATTATTTCTATTTACATGCGTGCAGTTGATGTGCGAACTGGTCAAGTGCTGCTGTCAGTGGCTACAAGCAAGAAAGTTCTCTCTAAAGAAATGCGAGCAGGTTTTTTCCGCTACATCAGTTACAAGCGCTTGCTTGAGGCTGAAGCAGGATACAGTGATAACGAACCTATGCATATTTGCGTCTCTCAAGCTATTGAAAAAGCATTAACTTTGCTCATAGATAAAGGAATAAACAAGGGGATTTGGTCACCTCAGATTATTTAGTAACAACTCTTGCTCACCTAGTTACAATGGATGCAGCGGGCATAAAGCGCTGCGCCCAATTTGCCAATTCGATACGATTACGTGACTTCGTTTTGCGAAATGCGCTGTAGATATGTGTTTTAACTGTGTGGCAACTAATATTCAAGGTGTTTGCAATATCCTCATTTTTTGCTCCCTTTGCCAACAAAGAGATCACTGACTTTTCGCGAGCAGTTAACACATTTAAACTTACCAAATCGGTCTGCGGTGTTTTTACAAAATTGGGCACTTGCTGAACGAGTTCTGATAAAGTTTTAGACATTGTTTTTCGACAAAACCAAAGCTCACCAGACAAAATCCGTCTCACTCCTTTAAAGGTATTTTCAGGCTCATCTTTTTTATAAATAATGCCTTTTATATTTGCCAATAATGCTGTTTGTTCGTGTACTTTAGTCGGCATGGCATTGTATAAAGCAACATGATTACTTTTCGCCAAATCGATAATTTCTTCGTTTAACAATTCTGAACAACTGCTATAAGCGGCATCAACTAAAAATAATGCAAAATTAGCACGACTGTCGATAGCAGGTAATCGGCTATCAACCTTAACCTTTGGGGTGACAGTCTCTAACACTTTAAGTAACAACAAAAAATCATCGTTGTATAAATCTGTGTGATATTTAGTAAGTACAAATAAAGATTTACTGATCATTACTTCATCCTTTGAAGTACCCAGAAGAGGGATAAAAATAGTGTACCTATTTTTCTTAATTGAGCAAGAATCTCTGAGAGAAAATAAGATTTTCAATAACATTACATTAACTTTAAAAAGTTTTAATAAGAAAAATAAACTAGTCGCAAATCAAAACTTTTAGCAATGAGTGAGCTTATGTATACTTCCAGCTTCTGAAAAATGACCTTACAAAGGGTTAATAATGAAAAAGCTTTCTAAAGTACAATTAAAACAACAAGCCCTTGTATTAAATGTTGCCGATGCTCTTGAAGAGCAAGGCCGCGCTGAGCTTGAAGGCATGTTGCAATGCTGGTTCGATGTGGAATACCACTTATTTCCAGGCTCATTGCTTTTATGTTTTCAATTTGAAAATCAACAAACTCTTGATGCTGCCACACCAGAATTATTAAAGTGGCAAAAGCGCCTGAGTGGCGCAATGCTGAAAAAGGGCGTGATTTTAAAAGACATGCGCAGGCATTTAGTATTTACCCTAAAAGGGCCAGACGATTAAGCAGCAACTGCTGCAATAATCGTAGGCCTAAGCTCTGGTGTAAATAACTGACGTTTAGTTAAAATTTATAATTTAAGCTCAACTTGTAATTTACCGGCTCCCCTGGCTGAGTCCAAATAGCAGAGTACGAATTAGAATAATATTTTTTATCCAGCAAATTATTTACATTAAATTGCAAGCTTAAGTCATTAGTCACATTGTATTTTGCAAACATATTTACCAAAGTGTAAGAAGGTAAGTAATAGGTAGGATCAATGGTTTCTCCAAGCCTCTCGCCAACATATTGTACAGCAAGCCCAACAGTTGCATCTAAATCTATTAGGTCGTTTAGCTCTCTCTTAATTTGAGCATTTGCACTGTGTTTAGGGATATTAAGTAACGGACTGCCTTTTGGCAGCTTTACCCACCAATCTGGGTTGACTGTATCGTTTGCTGTTTTAGCGTCTGTGTAAGTATAAGCAAAATCAAATAATACATTGCTTGTAATGTTGCCATGTAAATCTAGCTCAATGCCATCACTTGTTACTTCACCTAGCGCAGTAGATACACCAGCTTGTAGGTCTGTAGTTAGCATATTGCTCTTTTCGGCACTAAATACTGTAAAACTTCCACTTACACTATCGGTAGTAAACTTAATACCCGCTTCGAAAGATGTTGTTTCTTCAGGCTCAAATGCATCTCCTTTACTATCGTAACCGCTGTTAGGTCTGAAGCCTTCAGAGTAACTTGTGTAGTATTGGAGGCTGTCTGAGTAGACATAAACTAGACCGACACGCGGGCTAAATGTGCTTTGATCACTTTTAGACTGTTGCTGATTAATATGATTATCTATTTGTTGATCAAACCAATCAAAACGACCACCTACTTGAACTTTCCACTGCTCAGTTAGGTCTAGTTGATCTTGAATATACACTCCATAACTATGTTGTACTTCAGTACTGTTGAATAAAAGAGACCCTTCAGGCGCTGCTTTTCCATACACTGGATTATACATGTTAATTGCGTAACGGGTGTCTTCAAGTGTTGGACGATATCGATACCACAGTTTATCAAAATCGAACTTGCTGGCATCTGCTCCGATTAATAAGTGATGTGTCAAACCTGCAAGCTCAACACTACCGCTAAGTTCTATTCGCGCTGAAAGGTACTCAGTTTGAAAGTCGCGCTGATTATGCTGCCTACTTAATGTTTCGCCATCTTTGAAATAAATTTGTCTACTTGGAGCAAGTTCGGCATCACTCGACTCACTTAAAAATTTTGAGTCACTGTAACTTAAACCATTCAAAAGAGACCACTGTCCAATTTGCTTCTCAAACGTAAGTTGATGAGAAATAGCGTCAACTTCTGTAGGTTTATCACTTGGTTCACCTAAAAAAGTGTCAATTGGTAACGCATCTATTTTTCCCTTAATGGCGACAATACCACGATCGAAGGTTGTACTTTGATCTACATACTCAAGCTCATAATTCAACTTTGATGTATCTGAAATTAACCATAGAATTGAAGGCGTAACGACCGTTTTGCTTGACTCATGATGATCTCGAAAACTTTCACCCTCTTCAACAGCACCATTAACTCTAAAAGCAACATTGTCTGAAACAGCATTGGTGTAGTCAGCCTCTGCTCGGTAATTCTGCCAACTCCCTGCTGTTACTTTTATATAACCCTGCTTTGCAAACTGTGGTTTTTTAGTGATTATATTAATTGTTCCCCCAGGCTCAGAACGACCATAAAGCGCAGAGCCAGGTCCTTTCATCACTTCTACGTATTCGATATTACTTGTATCACGTGTACCACTGAAGCTTCTGCCAGATGAATAGCCGTTAATTAAGAAACCTGATGGAATACTCTCATCGCCAACTAACCCGCGTATTGCAAAGCTTTCCCATAAACCACCAAAATCATTTTGCTCAGCAATACTTGGAGTTAGGTCAAAAATATCGGTCAAAGTGTTCACTGCCGCATCATCGAGGTTTTCAGCAGAAATAAATTCAACACTCTGTGGTTGCTCACTCATAGGAACATCACCACGAAACGCTTGCCTAACACCTGAAACTGATATTTTTTCTATGTTCGGTGATGCTGTTTTGGCATAAACAGCTGGAGTCAAAATTGTGCTAATAGCAATTGAAAGTACAGAACAGTGGAATCGGTTAATTATAGTCATTTTATCTCTTGGGTATAAATACAGCTTAATCGGTTAAGTTTTTAAAGGTGATAAGTAATGGTAACAATTATCATTTATATTATAATAACTAAATATAACTCGAAGTGCTACCTTAATCAGAGCTGAAATGTCTTTGTACGATTAGTGAGAAAACCTACAGGTTAGAAGAGATAGTCTAAGTCGATTAAACAGGTGTTTTAAGAAAAGTTACTAACGCATTTTCCTATGCTTTGAATGTGTTAACTTTGATTGTTCAAAATTTGGAGGCAATACATTTTTCTTGTGAGATAAGTTATAGCCCATGGTGATAAACCTAACCAGAAACAAACTTTTATTAATAATCACTAAAAACCAAAGAATGCACCGAGGCACATAGCAACAGATTGTTTACCATAATTAATCTGTACGCTATATGTACTCGGTGATTGAAGTAATTAAAGTGAAATAACTTTTACGATTAAGCGTTACAGTTTACACACTGCCAACGCCCGCGTACTTAACACCAGATAACAACGCCATATCTTTGTGCCACGTTGCTAGGTCATTAGCATTAAACTTAGCTAAAGAGTCATGCCCACATGCCCTAGCCATTACCGACATTAACTCAGTTGAGGCTTCAAAAAAGTTCTTTAATTGATTTGCCGACTTTTCAATATTTAAGCGCTGACGTAAGTCTTGCTTTTGTGTGGCAATCCCTGCTGGGCAGTTATTGGTATTACACATACGCGCAGCAACACAGCCGATTGCTTGCATTGCACTATTTGAAATCGCCACCCCATCAGCACCAAGAGCGAGCGCTTTTACAAAATCAATGGGTAAACGTAAACCACCTGTAATGATCAAAGTAACATCACTTGCACCTTGTTCATCTAAGTACTTTCTTGCTCTGGCAAGTGCAGGAATAGTCGGTACACTAATATGATCCCTAAAGATCTCAGGAGCTGCACCAGTACCACCACCACGACCATCAAGAATGATGTAATCGGCGCTCGCATCGAGCGCAAATTGAATATCTTCCTCAATATGATTAGCACTTAATTTAAACCCGATTGGGATACCGCCAGTTACCTCGCGAACTCTATCAGCAAATTTTTTGAAATCAGCCGCACTGTGTAAGTCTTTAAATGTTGGGGGTGAAATCGCCGAAGTACCCGCTTCAATTCCTCTTACTTCAGAGATTTTGCCAACATTCTTATTGCCTGGTAAATGCCCCCCCGTGCCTGTTTTTGCGCCTTGTCCGCCTTTAAAGTGAAAGGCCTGCACGTTTTTTAATTTATCTTCGCTATAACCAAAACCCGCGCTTGCTAACTCATAAAAATAGCGTGAATTGGCTTGCTGCTCTTCAGGAAGCATACCGCCTTCACCCGAGCAAATACCCGTTCCGGCAAGCTCTGCTCCTTTTGCTAACGATACTTTAGCTTCTTCTGATAAAGCACCAAAACTCATATCTGAAACAAACAGCGGAATAGCCAGCTTTAATGGCTTTTTCGCTCGCGGACCAATCACAAGTTCGGTATTAACGGCTACATTTTCCATTAACGGTTGCGTTGCCATTTGTGCCACCATTAGTTGTAAATCATCCCACTTAGGTAATTGATATCGCGGCACACCCATCGACACCATAGGGCCATGATGACCAAGCTTTGATAACCCTTCACGTGCCAGTTGATGAATAAGCTCAACGGTGGGCTCCTCTTTGGTTGCAGTAGCTACAGGCGAATCAGAGGCTTGAATTTGTACGCCTGGCCCTTCTTGACCAACTTGGCTTTGATCAAATTGCTTGTGACTACCATCACAAAATGGCGCATTAGCGGTGTGCTTACATTGGCATAAATAGGCATCGCCCGACTCTTCTGCTGTAAATGCTTTGGGTTTGAAATCGGTTCCGGCATGTGAGCCGTCACAAAATGGCTGGTTTTTAGAACGCCCACAGGCACAAAAGTAATACTCTTGCCCCTGCTCTAAGGCGACTTTTTTCGGCGAAACGGCTGCAATTATGGGTTTGCTCATTATTATTCCCTCACGGTTGCTACATTACATTGCTATGTTCAAGTTACTGGGATTGAGGTAAGTATTAATTTAAGGCTTACTTGCTTTACAAAGGGTAGTTCAGCTCAGTTAAATAACGAGCTTTTAAGCGCCTTGGAGTTTACTTAGCTATCGATAACCGACTATATAACCGCAACAAGCAGCCAAGATATCAGCCATTTCATATTTTAAGGTAAGAGGTAAATCGGTTTATGAACCGCAGTGTGGGTAATTTTCACATAGAGGATAAGAGGCGCTGCGCTTTAGAGGAAAGAACTAAATACTCTTTTGGTTTATCTCATTCACTTCTCATTCTCTTCTCTTTGTGCAAAAAACAAATTGAACCACGTAGTGCACCGAGCCGATTCGCGCTACACAGAGATAAACCGTAAATTACGCGGGGTAAACCAGCTGCTACTAGTTAACTTGTTGGGTTTCACTCCGTTTTACTCAACCTACCAGCAAATAGCTCCTTTCCCCTTTACTCTAGAAACTCGCCAACTCATTCCATCCCCTTTTGCTTCACATGCTCAACCAGCTCGGGGAAAAACGCTAAAAACACCGCGTCTAATTGCTGATAATGACGAGCAATATCGTCAGCCGCTCCTGCAAAGTTGTTAGCAAAGCGAATACGCTTGGCGATGTTATCAAGGGCTAGGCCGACCCCATCGAGTGTTTCATATTCTTTAAACCAATCATTATTAGTCATACTGGTCACAACTTGCTGCATGCGTGAAGGCATCATGGCTTGGCGCTCATTTAAAAGCCCATAGCTGTGCTGTTTGAATTCAGCTAAGGGCTGCTCATTAAAGCGATGCCAATGCTGAATAAGAAAGTGATCAAACGCCACATCAATCGCGACACTTGCAAAGCGTTTACGTGCTGGCGAAAAATACTGCTTAGCCTCTTTTACAAGGGGATGTGAATCGGTATACCTATCAACCAAATAATGATTTTCAAGGCCGTTTTTAACCGCGTCAGGTAACTGCGCTGAATACCGACGCCCACCAAAATCCCCAAGCAGATTACCAAAGTGTGAATCAGCCGTCGGTTGTGCTAAGTAAAGGTGGGCCAAGTAGTTCAACGCATTCTCTAAATTAAGTCATTTTATGCATTGTAAAAGAATACACGTGAAAGGGTCTAGGGGCGCGAGTTAGCAAAATTTTAGCAGCGATTTTATATCGCGTAATCCACTGAATAATCACGAAGAGTGATAAGAAACGCTACGCTTTAGAGGAAAGTAACTAATAGTTTTATTGGGTTACTCATTTACTTCTCATTGTCTTCTCTTTGTGCAAAAGAATATTGAACCACAGAGATGTATGGACTCCCCTCCCACAGGGGGGTAACGTAATAAGCGACAAAACTTTTACAAAAGGAGTCCATACATGGTGAATCTTAACGTTATTGCGATTGATTTAGCAAAAAATA
>NZ_JAMXSK010000080.1:0-1118 GCF_024124645.1 Pseudoalteromonas sp. Ps84H-4
GTGGGGTACTAGGGATTTTCCCCTCTAAAGTAACATAGAACGCTACAGGCTTTGTATTATATAGCCTCCAGCTGTGGGTTACTTTCGTTTCCAAGCTTAATCATCCACGATTGGCTTCGTAATTTCACTAATATCAGGCAATTTTCCGGTATTGGTGAAGTTATACGTCCCGCTTAAGTTGATATTTTGCCATGCAACGGGCGAAACAGCACGAGTGATAGCCGCTTTTTCTTCATCACCTGTCGCTTCAAAGTGTCCCAGAAGATGACTCAGTATCGCGGAGTTGAAGTAGATGAGCGCATTGGCAAGCAATCTTGCGCATTCATTCCAGATAGCGATTTCAGACTCGTTTTTGCCACGGAACTGATCACCATTCACCGACGCAATGGCTCGTCTAAGGAAGTGCCATGCTTCTCCCCGGTTCAGGGCACGTTGCACATACTGCCGCAAACTGGCATCGTCGATGTAGTCAAGTAAATATTGCGCTTTAACCAGTCGATTATACTCTGTCAGCGCCTGTAATATCGGGTGTCCTGAAGGATAACCAGACAGTTTTCTCACCAGTATTGCCTGTGTTGTTCGTTTTGTCTGAAGTGACAGGACAATACGCCTGATATCCTGCCATCCCGTTGTAATAACATTCGTTCTGATAGGCTTCTTTAGCGCCAGTATGGTGCTGCCTTGTTCACTTTCAGTCACATCAAACAGATCGTTGATGACACTATTGAACTGCGCGTATCGAGGTGCAAAGCTGTAACTGCTTAGATCCAATAAGGCGAAGTTAACATGATTGACACCGTGCGTATCTGTCGAGAGCACATCTGGTTTGACATCGCTGCTGTTTGATTGCAGCAGATCATAAATATAGTGTGATTCATGCTCGTTAGAGCCGATGATCCGAGCATTGAGGGCGCTGTGGTTGGCCACCAGAGTCATGGCCGTGATCCCTTTATTGGTACCGAAGTACTTTGAGGAATACCGGGTTTTAAACGTTTCCAGATGGGTTTCGAATTTCTGACCATCCGCACTGGCGTGCAACTGGTCCTCCTGAATATGGTAGTGGCGGAAGATGGGTAATGAAGCCACCGCATTATTGATCACGTCGCTGGCATCATGCA
>NZ_JAMXSK010000081.1:0-1090 GCF_024124645.1 Pseudoalteromonas sp. Ps84H-4
CGCGTGATGCACACTGCGTTCAGGTCTGAAGCCATAGGATAACGAGTGAAAGTCATTTTCCCAGATTGGCTCCATAGCCATTAGCATGGCGCGTTGCACTATGCGATCTTTCAGGGTAGGAATACCTAAAGGGCGTTGTTTGCCGTTTGTTTTGGGAATATAAATTCGCCTTGCCGGAAGTGGTTGATAAGAGCCATCTCTCAGTGCTTGGCTGAGTATGGCGAGCTCTTCATCTAACCCTTCTTTTAGATGGAATTTAGTGTTCCCGTCTACGCCCGGTGTTTTCGCTCCTCTGGCTGCAAGGGTGATTTCGGCTGCGTGTTTCAGCCATCGAGGATGACTAATTAAGCGCAGTAGTCGATTGACTCGTCGCGATTTATCCGCTTGAGTCCATGTTGCCAATTTACGTTGCATTTCACTGATTATCAAAGGTCTTCACCTCGTTAAGGTCAGCTAATTTGCCGACGTAAATCAATTAAGCTGCGCCCCTTCGCCATGTAATGGGCTTTCCCCATCCCGGACTACTACGAGCGCTCCGCCAGCCTATTTGTCATCGGGGTCATGCTCCCTTAGCATGCAAATAGACCTTCCCCGGTTTACCGGCCTGAACTCAAACATATTGGGGGGGATGCCGATCGCAGTCTTTAACCTTATCGTGCTGTAAGGTGATGACGCTTAAACGCAGACTTGTGATTTGGCGTTTATCCACTGGCAAGCACTTACATTTTGCTGACCAGTTCGGTTATTGCGCAGCTACTTATTGCACAATATCAGCGTCATACCGCCTGTTAACTCGTGTAGACGGTGGCGACGTTTCAGCCCACAGATGCGGATTAATCGGTTCATGTTCTTCATCCGTCCAATACTTAGTCTAGAGAAGCATCTTGGCTTAACGAATTCGCCTCACTTCCCGTTGTCAGCGAGTTACATTACCTTACCAGCATACGGTAAGTCACTGCCGCTCAGACTCATACTTCTGCACAACCAGAAGTAGCCATAACTTATTGGCTCCTGCCAATATTGTCATGGATTACAGACAGGTTCGTGGTTCAATTTAAACATCCTTGTTAGCCCTGAACTCCGGGCACAC
>NZ_JAMXSK010000082.1:0-1087 GCF_024124645.1 Pseudoalteromonas sp. Ps84H-4
CCCGAATTCAGATAATAAGTGCACCACTCATGGTTAAACGGTGAGAAGAGATCAACTGCCTGTTGGTGGTACTCTGTAATCGCCAAAAAACAAGAGTAGATACCATGAGTTACAAGCAGTTGATCGAAGGGCAAAGATACCAGATTGAGGCCTACTTACGCGAGGGTTTTAGCTATCGAGAGATAGGGAAAAGGCTAAAAGTGAGCCACAGCACTATAAGTCGTGAAGTTAGGCGCAATAGTACTCGAAGTCATTACTTGCCTGAGGTTGCACATTCAAAGGCATGTAAACGAAAACGTCTAGCTGCCAAGTATTCCATGCCAGCACTTACAATTGCGTTCGTTGAGTTTGGATTGGAGCAAAAATGGAGCCCTGAGCAGGTTGCGGGTGTAAGCAAAATTATCGGGCATCCTGTGAGTCATGAATGGATTTATGGCTATATTCAAAAAGATAAATTGAGTGGTGGCAAGCTATACAAACATCTGCGACAAGGGCACAGACGTTATCGTAAAGGCAGCCGAAGCAAACGTGTCATCATCCCAAATCGTGTTGGCATTGAACATAGACCTGCGATTGTTGACACTAAGACACGGTTTGGTGATTGGGAAGCGGATACAGTACTTGGCAAGCATGGTACGGGAGCAATCGTTAGTTTAGTCGAGCGTACAAGTAAGTTTTACCTGATACGCAAAGTGCCAGCAAAAAGTGCAGCGCAAGTGAGCAGAGCAATGATAGGTATGCTGTGGCGCTATCGACGCCATGTTCATACGATAACCGCAGACAACGGGAGTGAGTTTTGTGAACATGAGCATGTTTCAGACAAGCTAAAAACCGACATCTACTTTGCTAACCCCTACTCATCATGGGAAAGAGGGTTAAATGAGAACTTTAATGGCTTGTTGCGTCAATATATTCGCAAAGGCACTGATTTACGAACGGTGACAGATAAGCAAATTGCGCACATAGAAAAGGCGCTCAATGCGAGGCCGAGAAAATGTCTAGGGTTTAGGCAACCAGCGGTAATATTCGATGAATTACGCAAAGCAGCCTAATTTAGCGAGTGGTGCACTTCGGACTTGAATTCGCG
>NZ_JAMXSK010000083.1:0-1044 GCF_024124645.1 Pseudoalteromonas sp. Ps84H-4
TAACGAGGGCTTGATTATAGTGAGACCAGTTTGTGATTTTGCTCATTGTTGTTGCACAGGCTAGTAGGATATAGATGATCTGATCACAGGCTGGCAAGATAGTTCAAACTTTTAGGAAACAACGCCTGAACAAACGCCATTTTCAGATGAAATTGAGGGGTTTTATCAAGCGCATAATGAACGTGTTCAATTATCCAATTACAGAAGGGATTTAGAGATCGCAAAATTGAAACGATCTCTATGAATCACACAGATTTCTATAATTGTCTTTGCCCCAAATTTTTCGAAGAAAGGAGCTGAAAGATGACTGGCGGCGATATCTATAACTTTCATGTCACTGTCCTTTGCCATTTTCTTAGCGTAAGACATCATTGCCGTTCCGATGCCATTAGCCTGCACCCGTGGAGAAGTCACAATCTAAGTGATATGAGCACGGTTTATTTTAGGATCGATATCCAGCCCAAAGACAGTCTTCTAAATAAGAGTTACTATAGTCACAAAATATCAAATTATTTTCAGTCATAATATTCCAAAAATTAACTAGTTATTATTTATCCCACATGGGAGTGCAGTTAAACGCTCGTTCCCAAACGCGGTCACGTTGGAAAGTTAGATTAACTTTACCATTTATATTATTTTACTTGTTTGCTTTATCTTTGCTTCTATCTTGGCTAACCAAATCAGCGGAATAATAATTAAAGAAGATCCTATAGCCAAGCTCAGGTCCGGTATTTCATCGAACCACAGCACCCCTACAACTACAGCACCTAATAAACCAGTGTATTCGGCACTGGAAATTTTACTGGCTTCGATTGCTCTATATACCAATACACATATACCAGCATAAATTAGGATAAAAGTGTTGGAGCCTGTTGCCGTTAACATTGGAGTCCAGTCCCAAGGTTTGCCTTCCCATAACGCCAACCCAAGTGCGGCTGGGATACCTACTAGGTTGGTGAGCATTAAAGTTTGGAACACATTATGATGCTGAGGTAATTTACGAACCAATAAATTATTTACAGCCATAGTCAATGCGACGACAAG
>NZ_JAMXSK010000084.1:0-1013 GCF_024124645.1 Pseudoalteromonas sp. Ps84H-4
CAGACTCATACTTCTGCACAACCAGAAGTAGCCATAACTTATTGGCTCCTGCCAATATTGTCATGGATTACAGACAGGTTCGTGGTTCAATTTAAACATCCTTGTTAGCCCTGAACTCCGGGCACACGATAGGTGATATCACCCGCCCACGCCTGATTTGCTCTGGCTGGATTGAATTGGCGCTTCAATAAGTTATCAGCAACCGCATGGCTATGTTTGCGCATAGTCGTCACTTTATAAGCCACTCGCTGTTTAACGACTAAACCGAGCTTTTTCATCAAGCTCTTAACCCGACAAATACCAATTTTAAAGCCTTCTTTGCGTAGCAACTTCATTAAGGTTCTGGCACCAGCACTACTGCGGCTATCATCAAATAACCTCTTCATGCGACGATAAAGCATTAACTCTTCAACACTAATAATCTTGGCTGGTCGCCTCAGCCATGCGTAATAGGCTGACCGACTCACTTCTAGAACCTCGCACAAAACGCTAATTGGAAAGCGCCATTGCTGCTCTTTAATATATTCGAACTTTATTTCATTTCTTTCGCAAAGAAGGCACTCGCCTTTTTTAAGATCTCACGCTCCATCTGTAAGCGTTTATTCTCTTTTCTGAGCTTAACCAGTTCAGCTCTCTCATCTTTGCTTAATGCTTCGCCTGAAGTTTGCTTGGCTAGTTTGTCTTTCCAGTTGTAAAGCAGCTTAGTTGTTATGCCTAATGATTTGGCTGCTTCAGTAACACTGTAACCTTGTTCAGTGACTAGCTTTACAGCTTCTTCTCTGAACTCATCAGTATATTTTCTAGGTTTTCTTCGTTGGGTCATTTTCACACCTTTGTTGTTGGACTAATTATCCTTCACAAAAGTGTGCGGTGCCATTAAATCAGATCACCGAAGTGTTGTCGATTTTTAAGAGACAGATTAAGCCCATCGATAACGCCATTGATTTGCGTGCGCCATGGCGCTAACTGATGATAAAGGGCAAGCTCTTTTTTAAGTTCAGGTACGGTCAGAC